>NZ_KV789608.1:0-73680 GCF_001807625.1 Neisseria sp. HMSC03D10 | reverse complement strand
TTGTCCTGATTTAAAGTTAATCCACTATAAATCAGGACGGGCAGTGCCGTACGGGTTTGCACTTGACCCATACACCCTTCAAAACAAAACGGGCGGCTTGGATGGCCGCCCGTTTGATTGTCCCGTTGTTTATTTGATGATTTGGTTCAGCTCGCCTTTGGCGTAGCGGTTTGCCATTTTCTCAAGGGAAACGGGTTTGATTTTGCCTGCCTGACCTTCGCAACCGAATGCGAGGTAGCGGTCGAGACAGATTTGTTTCATGGCTTCGACGGTTTTGCTCAGGTATTTGCGCGGGTCGAATTCGGACGGGTTTTCTGCCATGAAGCGGCGGATGGCGCCGGTGGAGGCGAGGCGCAGGTCGGTGTCGATATTGACTTTGCGCACGCCGTGTTTGATGCCTTCGACGATTTCTTCTACGGGTACGCCGTAGGTTTCGCCGATTTTGCCGCCGTATTCGTTGATGACTTTCAGCCATTCTTGGGGAACGGAGCTGGAGCCGTGCATGACGATGTGGGTGTTGGGCAGGGCTTGGTGGATTTCTTTGATGCGGTCGATGCGCAATACGTCGCCGGTGGGCGGACGGGTGAATTTGTATGCGCCGTGGCTGGTACCGACGGCGATGGCGAGTGCATCCACGCCGGTGTCTTTGACGAAGCGCACGGCATCTTCGACGCTGGTGAGCATTTGGTCGTGCGAGAGCTTGCCTGCCGCGCCTACGCCGTCTTCTTCGCCGGCTTCGCCGGTTTCGAGGTTGCCCAAGACGCCGATTTCGCCTTCGACGGACACGCCGCAGGCGTGGGAGAAGTTAACGACGGTACGGGTGGCATTGACGTTGTATTCGTAGGTGGACGGGGTTTTGCCGTCTTCGAGCAGCGAGCCGTCCATCATGACGGAGGAGAAGCCCAGTTGGATGGAGCGTTGGCACACGTCGGGCGATGCGCCGTGGTCTTGGTGCATGACGACGGGGATGTGCGGGAATTCTTCGACGGCTGCCAAAATCAGGTGGCGTAAAAACGGCGCACCTGCATATTTGCGCGCGCCGGCGGATGCTTGAACGATAACGGGGGCGTTGACTTGGTCTGCGGCTTCCATGATGGCGCGCATTTGTTCGAGGTTGTTGACGTTGAATGCGGGCAGGCCGTAGCTGTTTTCGGCGGCATGGTCGAGCAGTTGGCGCATGGATACGAGTGCCATTTAAATCTCCTTGGTGAGGTAGCGGGATGGTGATGTGGGAAATTATAATGTTTTTCTTATTAAAAAACTACACAGGGCTACATCAGTTTTATATATTAATGAGATTTTGAGCGGCTGCGGCGGGCAAACGGTGCGGTCGGTATTTTTCTGGCATGGTTTATAATAACGGTTTGTTTTCGGGGTCGTCTGAAACGGCGGCGGGAGGTGTGTGATGGCTAAGTTTGCAGTGGCGGATGTGGATGCGGTGTTGTTTCAGACGACCTTGTGCGTGCAGGTGGGCGATGTGAATTACGGCGGCCATCTGGCGAACGATGCCGTTTTGCGTTTGTGCCACGAAGTGCGGATGCGTTGGTTGGCGGGTTTGGGCTGGAGTGAAACGGACGCGGGCGGCGCGGGGCTGATTATGGCGGACGCGGCGGTGCAATATTTGGCACAAGGTTTTTACGGCGATGAATTGTCGGCGGAAATGGGCGTTGAGGACATCGGCAAGGGCGGGTTTGCGCTGCTGTTCCGCCTGATGCGCATCGCGGACGGCAAGGTGCTGGCGCGGGCGCACACGGGCATGGTGTGTTTCGATTATGCGCGTCAAAAGGTTTGCCGATTGCCGGAGGCTTTGAAAACCGTGTTGGAGGTCGTCTGAAAATGTTGACGCGCGATTTCGGACTGTCTTTGGACGGCTATTTGAAATTGTTGGGACAACAGGGCAAGTCGGCACACACGCTGTCTGCCTACGGGCGCGATTTGACCGAACTTGCGTGGCTTTTAACGGAAGGGTCGTCTGAAACGGCGCGGGATTTGACGCGGCGCGATTTTGTGGCGGCGTTGAAACGGCTGTCGCAACAAGGTTTGAGCGAACGGACGCTGGCGCGCAAATTGTCGGCGTGGCGGCAATATTGCGGCTGGCTCGTGCAGTCGGGCATGATGGACAACGACCCGACCTTCAACCTGAAAGCCCCGCGCCTGCCCGAACGCCTGCCCAAGGCCTTGCCGCAGGAAGAGTTGAACCATATGCTCGACAGCGCGCCTGCCGACGACGGTTTGGCAGTGCGTGACCACGCCTTGTTTGAACTGATGTACGGCAGCGGCCTGCGCCTGAGCGAGATACACGGCTTGGATTTGGGCGATGTGTTGCTGGACGAAGGCTGGGTGAGCGTAACCGGCAAAGGCAGGAAAGAGCGGCAAGTCCCGTTGTCGGGCAAAAGCGTCGAAGCCTTGCGCGCCTATCTGTCCGAACGCGTAGCGGCAGACGGCGAAGCCGCGCTCTTTACCGGCAAAAACGGCACGCGGCTCGGACAGCGGCAAATCCAAAAACGCCTTCAGGCATGGGCGGTGCAGCAGGGCAGCGGGCAACACATTTCCCCGCACATGATGCGCCACAGCTACGCTAGCCACCTTTTGCAATCCTCGCGCGACATCCGCGCCGTGCAAGAACTGTTGGGACACAGCAACCTCTCGACCACGCAGATTTACACCAAGCTGGATTTCGACCATCTGGCCAAGGTTTACGACGAGGGGCATCCGCGGGCGAAACGGAAAAAGTAATTCAATAAAATCAACGGAAAACATCATGATCAGCATTTTCGACATTTTCAAAATCGGCATCGGCCCCTCCAGCTCCCACACCGTCGGCCCCATGAAAGCCGCCGCCGCCTTTTCAGACGACCTCAAACAATCAGGACTGGACGCGCAAACCGAGCGCATCGTCATCGACATTTACGGCTCGTTGGCACTGACAGGGCGCGGACACGGCACATTCGACGCCCTCCTGCTCGGCTTGGAAGGCAGCCTACCGCACGACATCCCCCTTGCCGACATCCCCGACCGTCTCGAACGCATCCGCACGCAACACATCCTCCGCCTCAACGGACGCGAAATCCGCTTCACCCCCGACCGCGACCTGAACATACGCGGTGACCAAGTGTTGCCCAAACACCCGAACGGACTGAATTTCACCGCCTACGGCAAAGACGGCGGCAAACTCAAAGAACAAATTTACTACTCCGTCGGCGGCGGCTTTATCGTTACCGATCAAGAGTTTGACAAACAAGCCGAACAAACGCGCCCAGTCCCCTACCCTTACACCAGCTGCGCCGAACTGCTCGCCCAATGCCGCATGAACCAGCTCGACATTTCCGAAGCCGTATTGGCAAACGAAGCCGCGCTTGCCGGTTGCAGCGAAGCCGAAATCCGCCGCCGCGTTGCCGGCGTTGCTGACGTTATGGAAGGCTGCATCAAACGCGGATTGGCAGCAGACGGCGAACTGCCCGGCGGCTTGAACGTCCGCCGCCGCGCCCCGCAGCTTGCCGCCAAACTCAAAGCCCTGCGCGAAACCGAAATCGTCAACACCCAGCTTTGGCCCATGGTTTACGCCATGGCAGTCAACGAAGAAAACGCCGCCGGCGGACGCGTCGTGACCGCCCCGACCAACGGCGCCGCCGGCATCATCCCCGCCGTCCTGCACTACTTCCGCAAGTTCAACCCGCACGCCACGCAAGAGCGCGTCGAAAACTTCCTGCTCACCGCAGGCGCCATCGGCATCCTCTACAAAACCAACGCCTCTATCTCCGGCGCGGACGTCGGCTGCCAAGGCGAAGTCGGCGTCGCCTGCTCCATGGCGGCGGGCGCATACGCCGAAGTCATCGGCGGCACGCCCAAACAAGTGGAAAACGCCGCCGAAATGGCGATGGAACACCATTTGGGCCTGACCTGCGATCCCGTCGGCGGATTGGTGCAAATTCCCTGCATCGAACGCAACGGCATCGCCGCCGAAAAAGCCCTCAAACTCGGCACCCTCGCCCTGCTGGAAGACGGCACGGACAAAAAAGTCTCGCTCGACGAAGTCATCCAAACCATGCTGCAAACAGGGCGCGACATGAAGTCCACCTACAAAGAAACCTCGCTTGCCGGACTCGCCATCACCCTCCAGAAAAAAGCCGTCCCCGTATCTGTCCGCGTTGTGGAATGTTGAAAACGGAAAAAATATGAAAAAGGTCGTCTGAAACCGAGTACGAACAGGTTTCAGACGACCTTTCCGCCCACCCGAAACGCTGAATTTTCCAGCAAAATCAGGTATAATAACGGTCTATTTCCGTCCGTCGGACAGCTTGACCGTCCGGGTGGCGCGCCCAACTGTCGTTCAGACGACCTCAGCAGAAATTCTTTTAAAAAATCTTACAGATAAAGACCATGACTGACCAAAAACACGAAGAATACGGCGCCGACAGCATACAAGTGCTGGAAGGCTTGGAAGCGGTACGCAAACGCCCCGGTATGTATATCGGCGACACGCAGGACGGCAGCGGCCTGCACCACATGGTGTTCGAAGTATTGGACAACGCCATCGACGAAGCACTGGCGGGACATTGCGACAAAATCACCGTAACCATCCATGCCGACAATTCCGTCAGCGTGGCCGACAACGGGCGCGGTATGCCCACCGGCATCCACCCGAAAGAAGGACGCTCCGCCGCCGAAGTCATCATGACCGTATTGCACGCGGGCGGCAAGTTCGACAACAACAGCTACAAAATCTCCGGCGGCCTGCACGGCGTGGGCGTGTCCGTCGTCAACGCGCTGTCCGACTGGGTAACGCTGACCATCTACCGCGACGGCAAAGAACACTTCGTCCGCTTCGTGCGCGGCGAAACCGAAGAGCCGTTAAGGGTTGTCGGCGATTCCGACAAAAAAGGCACGACCGTGCGCTTCCTCGCCAGCGCGGAAACCTTCGGCAACGTCGAATACAGCTTCGACATCCTCGCCAAACGCATCCGCGAACTTTCCTTCCTGAACAACGGCGTGGACATCGAATTGATTGACGAGCGCGACGGCAAACACGAAAGCTTCGCCCTTTCCGGCGGCGTGGCTGGGTTCGTGCAATACATGAACCGCAAAAAAACGCCGTTGCACGAAAAAATCTTCTACGCGTTCGGCGAGAAAGACGGCATGAGCGTCGAATGCGCGATGCAGTGGAACGACAGCTATCAGGAAAGCGTGCAGTGCTTCACCAACAACATCCCGCAGCGCGACGGCGGTACGCATTTGACCGCATTGCGCCAAGTGATGACGCGCACCATCAACAGCTACATCGAAGCCAACGAAGTCGCCAAAAAAGCCAAAGTTGAAACCGCCGGCGACGATATGCGCGAAGGTTTGACCTGCGTGTTGTCCGTCAAACTGCCCGACCCCAAATTCTCGTCCCAAACCAAAGACAAACTGGTTTCCAGCGAAATCGGCCCCGTCGTCAATGAAGTCATCAACCAAGCCCTGACCGACTTCCTCGAAGAAAATCCGAACGAAGCCAAAATCATCACCAGCAAAATCGTCGATGCCGCCCGTGCGCGCGAAGCCGCCCGCAAAGCCCGCGAAATCACCCGCCGCAAAGGCGTGATGGACGGCTTGGGACTGCCCGGCAAACTCGCCGACTGCCAAGAAAAAGACCCCGCCTTGTCAGAACTTTATCTGGTCGAGGGCGATTCCGCAGGCGGTTCTGCCAAACAAGGCCGCGACCGTAAATTCCAAGCCATTTTGCCGCTCAAAGGCAAAATCTTGAACGTCGAAAAAGCCCGTTTTGAAAAAATGCTCGCCAGCCAAGAGGTCGCCACCCTGATTACCGCACTGGGCGCAGGCATCGGCAAAGAAGAGTTCAACCCCGAAAAACTGCGTTACCACCGCATCATCATCATGACCGATGCCGACGTGGACGGTGCGCACATCCGCACCCTGCTCCTGACCTTCTTCTACCGCCAAATGCCCGAACTGGTCGAACGCGGCTACATCTACATCGCCCAACCGCCGCTCTACAAAGCCAAATATGGCAAGCAAGAGCGTTACCTCAAAGACGAACTTGAAAAAGACCAATGGCTGCTCGGTCTTGCCTTGGAAAAAGCCAAAATCGTTTCAGACGGCCGCACCATCGAAGGCGCAGAACTTGCCGACACCGCCAAACAATTCCTGTTGGCGAAAACCGTCATCGAACAGGAAAGCCGCTTCGTGGACGAACTCGTCCTGCGCGCCATGCTGCACGCGTCGCCCGTCGATTTGACGTCGTCTGAAAACGCCGATAAAGCCGTTGCCGAACTTTCCGGTTTGCTCGACGAAAAAGAAGTCGCCCTCGAACGCATCGAAGGACACGAAGGCAACCGCTTCATCAAAATCACCCGTAAGCTGCACGGCAACGTCATGGTCAGCTACATCGAACCCAAGTTCCTCAACAGCAAAGCCTACCAAACCCTCACCCAAACCGCCGCCGCGCTCAAAGGCTTGGTCGGCGAGGGCGCCAAGCTTTACAAAGGCGAGAACGAATATGATGTGGACAGCTTTGAAACCGCGTTGAACATCCTGCTCCAAAACGCCCAAAAAGGCATGTCCATCCAGCGATACAAAGGATTGGGCGAGATGAACCCCGAGCAGCTTTGGGAAACCACGATGGACCCCGCCGTGCGCCGTTTGTTGAAAGTGCGCATCGAAGACGCCATCGCCGCCGACGAAGTATTCGTTACCCTGATGGGCGACGAAGTCGAACCGCGCCGCGCCTTCATCGAAAACAACGCCCTGATTGCGCAAAATATCGACGCTTGATAGGGGGTGAAGCATGAAAAGGTCGTCTGAAAATGGGGATTTCCGGTTTTCAGACGACCTTTTTGCTTGATGGGAACCAAGACAGATAAAACAAATACGGCGGATTCATTTATTTTTTGATACGACACCTGCCGTCTCCCTGTACGGACAGAGATAGGCATTTCAGATGACCTTCAGACAAGTTTGGCTGCAATACCGTAGGGGCAAATCAAGACCCAACGAATTCTTTTCGCCCCAATGCCTTGTCGGGTTTACCAACCCGCCCTGCTCCAGCCATAAGCCAAAAATTCCTGCCCGACACCCCCAACAAAAAACAAACCCTGTTGCAATATCATAAATTACGGTAAATTTACAAAGGAAAACACTTACCCTCCAACTATCAAGGAGTAAGCCATGCGTTTGATTATCGCCGCCCCTGCCAACGGGACAACATTAAAAGACGCGCTCAAGGCGCATTTGCAAAACGATCCGCGAATTGACAGCCTAACCGATTTATCCTCACCGGATGGCACCTATCCGCAGCTTTCATTTGCTGCGGCGCAAGAAGTAGCGGCAGGGAGAGCCGACCGCGCTATTTTAATTTGCGGCACGGGAGTCGGTACGGCGATTGCCGCCAATAAAGTCCGCGGCATACGGGCAGCAACGGCGCATGATTTAATCACATTGCGCGGCTCGGTAGAAAACTACGATGCACAGGTATTGTGCATGGGACAAAACGTCATCGCCGCCCCCGCCGCATGGGCATTGGTGGACATTTGGCTGAATTTGCGCCACAACACGGATAGCGGATACGCACCGAAAGTCGGCGAAATCGAAGCCTACGAATGCGGTAAATAGTACGGTTTTTGCAAAAGGTTAGTCTAGACTCTCCATTCCCGCCCCGCTTGTATGAGGATGGCCCATCGCAGCATGAGCTTTACCCGCAGATTATTTTTGAGGTAAGGTGGCCTGAAATCTCTCCGCTACCGTCATTCCCGCGCAGGCGGGAATCCAGGCCTCGGCATTTTGGGAAGATTTCAAGGATGCCGCAACCTCAAATTTCCAGATTCCCGCCTGCGCGGGAATGGCGAAATTGCAGCCCTCTTGTTTTGACCTGCCATATTTCGCGGGTAAAGCCCACGCTACGGTTGCCCGCCTGAAAGTTTGCAACGTGGGCTTTGCCCACGGATTAAGTTCCATCTAAAAAAGTGGTCGTCTGAAAAGCCTACGTACACAGGGATTCAGACGACCTTTTATTTAACGGATTAAAATAAAACAGGATATTTTCAACAGCTACTTCCGTGCAGAGAGAAGCAAAAATGGCAGCATGGACGGAGCTTTTTGCCAGACATAAATGAGAACCGGCCTGCAATCGACATACTACGTATCCCGCATTTTATCCAAACAGACAAAAAGAGCCTGCATAAAGCAGGCTCTTTATTTAGACTAACCGTATCAGATTAGAATTTGTGACGCAGACCAACTGTACCAGCAGTTTTCTCGTATTTGTTGTCGCCTTTGCCTTCTCTCAACCAACCGGCAGAAATCAGGGCAGAAGTGCGTTTAGAGAAGTCGTAATCAGCACCAACGATAACTTGGTTGTATTGGCTGTTAGCTTGTTTCTCACCGTTTTCTTTAGCTTTGAAGCCGTGAGCATAAGAAACGCGAGGCATTACGTTACCCATACGGTAGCCACCAGTTACAGCAACTTCAGTACGTTCGTTTTTCTTAGCATTAGCTTTGTCAGCTTTGAAACCTTCGTATTGACCTGCAACAGAAACCAATACATTGTTTGCATCGTAACCAGCTACCAAACGGTGTACTTGGTGATCTTTATAAGTATCAGCAGCTAAAGTAGTATTTCTGTTGAACGAATTCAAGTAATCTTTGTCCAGAACAGAATGTTTAGCAAAAGAACCAGCATAGCGACCGAAGAAGCCGGCATTCTCATAGTTCAGACCCAAACCGTAAGAGTCACGGCTTTTCACATCGTGAGTATACTTGTCATCAGGATTAGCATTGTCACGTGGTTGGTATTGCACGCTTGCGCTGAAACCGGACAATACAGGTGAATCGTAGCGTGCAGACACTTTACGATCTTCTACACGTTCTAATTTGCCTAATGCCAAAACATCTGAGTTTGCCTCGCTGGCTTCCCAAGGATCGATGCTGTCGCTGCTGTCTTTCAGAGGAGTATTGAGTTTACCTGCACGGATTTTACCGAAGCCGCCTTCCAAACCGATGAAGGACTCGCGAGTTCCCCAACCTTTGTCAGTACCGGCAACAGAAGTATTTTGCTCTACTTGCCAAATAGCGTTCAGGTTATTGCTCAGGTGCTCATGGCCTTTGAAACCGATGCGTGAACCGTAGTCAGCAATTTCAGTAGCAGTTTTGGTTGTATCCTTGGTAGTTACACCGTTAACTGTAGTTTTTTCTTTAACTCGGGAAATGTCAACACCGGCTTTAACTTGACCGTACAAGGTAACGTCAGCCATAGCTGCAACAGGCAAAGCTGCCAAAGTCAGAGCAATCAGAGATTTTTTCATTGCTGTATTCCTTTTTCTATCGTGAAGAAATAACTTAAGCAGACCCGGACAGAGTCCGCTTAGGCTTTACATTATCGCTGGAATCAGCGATTCCATGACTCTCACTATAATTGTTCCTTTCTAAAAAAACAAACTTTATTCACTTCCCCTTCTTCCCCCCTTACGCCACACCACCCTGTCAACAACATAAGATTCTAAATATTTCCTTTATAAATCATATGGTAATACCGATTTTCCTATTGTTTGCATTTTTACAACACAGATTTCCCGAACGGTAGTTTTTTAGGACTGGCTGTTGTTTTTTGGCTAATTCAGGCAAGCGAGGAAACTGGAAACATCGTTCAGGTATTCATGCCTGTTTGACCCTGATAGGGCTTGCCGAGCATAAATATCTCCTGATCTGAGGTGGCTCTTATTCCAGCTCCGTAGTACAGGCTTTATCTGTGGGTTGGTTTATCGAAAAGAGAAAGGGTCGTCTGAAAAGAATGCGTACAGATTTCAAACAATTTTTTATAGTGTATGAAAATAAAAATGTATGAAAATAAAAACAGGATATTTCAAATCTTCATTCCTGATTCGAAAGAAATATAAAAGCTTGAGTACGGTAATTTTTGAATATTTCTAAAAATCAATGCTTGGATTCCTGTTGGCGCGGGAATAGCCAGGCCTTTCTTTATTGAAGGGGAAAATAAGGCTTGACAGTATTTCAGACGACCTCACAGCCATTCGGGCATTTCGGGACGGATGATGCCAAACTCGGGCGGATAATCCACGCCGGTTAAGTACAATCCGTCAGGCATAAAGGTCGGCGGGGCTTTGAGGCGGCTGCGTTCTCCAATTAAGGTTTGAAATCCGGAAACACTAAGCCTGCCGCTGCCGACATAAACCAATGCGCCCATAATATTACGCACCATATGGTGCAGAAAGGCATTGCCGTGCAAATCCAGTTTGAGGAATTGCGGCGTACCGCTGATTTTTGCACTGTATAGGGTTTTGATGGGGGATTTTGCTTGGCATTCGGCAGCGCGAAAGCTGGAGAAATCATGTTCGCCTTCTAATAATAAGGCCGCCTGCTGCATTTTGTCAGGATCGAGCTTGAGATGCGTCCACCCTACCCTGCCTTGCAATATCGGGGAACGGACAGGAGATGATTCTAAAAGGTAACGATACCTTCTACCGTATGCGTCAAAGCGGGCGTGAAAATGGGAGGCCACTTGCTGTGCGAACAATACAGACACACCTTCGGGAAGATGGGCATTGACGCCCCGCACCCATGCCTGCTCGGGACGGACTACTGTGGTATCGAAATGGACGACTTGTGCAGTGGCGTGTACGCCTGTGTCGGTACGCCCGGCAACTATGGTTCGGATGTTTTCACCCGCAATTTGGCTGAGTGCATATTCTAAGGTCGTCTGAACAGTAGGCAAGTCGCCAGCTTGTTTTTGCCAGCCGTAAAATCGGCTGCCATCATAAGACAGGATTAATGCCCAACGGCAAACTGCGGGCTGCTTTGAAGAAGGAAACATCATAATCGGTGAAGGCTCGATATTCGAACAAAATCATACGAAAATTGCTTATCCGACAGTATAGCAATAAAAAAGATGCCGCTTTTAGAAACGGCATCTTTATTTTTCTTTCCCCAAAGGGATTGTCAGATTAATCAGCCTAACTCTGCCAACAAGGCTTTGGTTTTATCCAAGATATCGCCGGTAGCCTCTTCCATCAGCTCTTGCAAAGTTTCACGGGCTGCACCAGGGTCTCCAATTTCGACATACATTTTTGCCAATTCGTATTTGGCTTCTAAAGGAGCGGTCATTCCGACGGATTCGGAAATAAAGCCTGAGTCAAATGCCGACTTGCTTACTTCTTCATCAACTGTTAGGTTTTCCCATTCGATGGTCTCTTCTACTCCGTTACCTTGGGAATCAGCCAATCCGAAATCTTCGTCGCTTTCTTGGAAGGTAATGCCTTCATCTTGTTTGATTTCAAAAGGCTCTTCGGCTACGGCTTCATCGGCTGAGGTATCAACGGAAGCAAACTCTAAAGCCTCGTCCCCATTTAATTTTTCAGACGATGTTTGCTCAGATGTTGTGAACTCAGGCAGCGGCTCGATAGGCTGGGATTCGTTTTTTTCCGAGAAGAAGTCCCATCCTTCTTCTGCTTCTTCAAAGTCTTTGACATTTTCTGCGCTAACAGTCTGCTCCTGCTGTTGAACCTTAGAAGCGTCGGAGGCTTCGTAGTCAAACTCCAAATCAGAAACTTCTTCCGCAACGGCGGATTCGGTATAAGAATACTCTTCCTCACCTACTGAGGCATCCGCCTCTTTGGTTTCTTCACTAGCGTCATGGAAAGACGTGTCAAAGTTTGATTGAACCTCATCAAATTGCTGAATATGGGCCGTATTATCAGGCTCTTCTACTGACTCCTCTTGATGTCTGCTTTCTATAACTACTGAAACCGGTTGATACGGATTCTCCGGCTCGGGCTCATAGACGCTTTCTGTCGATTCAACAGAGTCCCAATCCAAATCACGGCGTTTTTCCGTTTCCTCATCCACGGTAACTGCGCTGGATACGATGCCGACGTGCTTATCGTCAATATCGTCAATATTAATATTGATCTCATCTTCAGCGGCTTCTTTGGCGGCATTGGGCTGCACAAAGAAAGCTTCGTCGTCAAAATCATCCTCGATAGACAGTCCGTCAGGCTCTTCTTCAGAAACAACTTTCGCTTGAACAAACTGTTCAGGCTTCGCCTCGTCAGCTATCACGGTTTCTGCAAAGCTAATGTCGTCATCTTCTTCGTCATATCCTGCAGAAGGAACAGGTACGACAGGCGCGACAGCAGCTGCTTTTCGTTTGCCCAAAGCTTTCAGTAACAGCAACAATGCCAACAGCGCACCGCCGCCGATTAACAGCCAGCGCCACAATCCGCCATCTTCAGACGACTCTTCTACTGCTTCGTTTTGAGTATCGGAATTTTGCTGGGCAGCCAAAGCTTCTTCAACTTGGGCTTCCTGCGTAGATTTTGCCGTTTCACTTGCAGCGGTTTGTTCTGCGATGCCGGGTTGTAATACTTCCTCAGTGCCTACGGATGAAGCAGCTTGTTCTTGTGTTGCACCCTGTGGGGCTGAAGCGGCTGCTTGCGCCGGCTGTTGTTCAAGCTTGGCTTCTTTATTTGATTTGACCCCTTCGCCAGCCTTATCTTCACCTGCCTTATTTTCCGCAGATGCATTAGTTTTGGCGGCTTCTGGTTTTTCAGACGATGCCTTAGATGCTGCTGCAGTTTGCGGCTGCTGTTTGTCAGAAACAAGAGGTTTCTCGGCAGCCTGTTTGGCGGCTGCCTGTTTCATGTCGAATTGGGTCGGGATATTCAATACTTTTCCAGCCAACATATGGTCGGCATTTTTATTGATGAACACACCGGGGTTGGCTTTTACCAATGCCTGTATTGCCTGCTCGACCGTCATACCTTGAGGACGGATACGGGTCGCAATTTCAGTTAGGGTTTCACCTTGTTTGACTAAATGTCGTTTGCCATAGCGCGGCTCGCCCTGTACAGAAGGGGCCGCATTTTGCGTCTGTTTAGGCTGCACTTGGACATTTTTTGTTTTTTTATTGTCGATTCCTTCTTTACGCGTATTATTCGCAACATCTGCAGATGCATTTCCACTACGCAGCGCACGGTTAATCCGTTCGCGCGCGGCTTGACGGTCTATCTGCTGGGAAGCATATGCGGGAGGCGGCTCCTGACGAACGCGGGGCGTACTGTCGCCCTTGACCGAGTAATCAGCCGGATCGATGATTGCGGTATATTCTCGAGATTGAGAGCCGGTACTGACTTGGAAAATCAGCACAGGGTCTTTGATGGCTTTAGCCGAACGGATATTGATGACGGCACGATCGCCCGCTCTGTGGACGCTGGTTCTGAGGTTGGCATTGGATACGGAAGCTTTGCCGCCGTTAAACAATGCCTGTGCTTCTTCTCCAGTTACGGTGATGTTGCCGGAAAACGGCTCACCCAAATGCGATTGAACATTTAAACCGCCCAATCCTGCGTTTGCACCCACCGAAACCACCAAGGCAACGGAGGCTGCGATAAGTTTGATTTTGTAATGTTTTTTCAAAACTTGTCCCCTATGAAATGAATCCTGCAGTACTGCCGAGTACTTAACCGTCTATTACGATATATTACGTTATGATATAGTCTAAGTCCCTAATCTGCCAAGTAACACTGTCATTTATGTTATCAAAAATGTCATAAACCGTTACTGTTTGCATCGGTGTGTTTCTTTTTTGCAAATCTATCGGGAACTTATTTTATCATTCCGTTTGCATTTTTAAAACCCTACAACAAACTGTCGGCATATCAAACAAACCAAAGTTTCAGATTTGCGGTAATGCAAAAAACCGCAGCTGCCTGTATGATTGCCGTTTGATTGTTTGGTTTCCTCATTTTTGTTTTTTATATATGAAAATTCTGAGTGATTTATTGGCGGTAATTTTGTTTTTTCTGACTTATACGGTTACGAAAGACATGATTGCCGCGACAGCCGTAGCTTTGGTAGTCGGTGTTTTGCAGGCAGCCTTTACCTATTGGAAATTTAAAAAGCTGGATACGATGCAGTGGGTCGGATTGGTTTTAATCGTGGTATTCGGCGGGGCGACCATCCTGCTGAAAGATCCGCGATTCATCATGTGGAAACCGACCGTATTGTTTTGGATAGGCGCACTGGTCTTACTTTTCAGCCACCTTGCCGGAAAAAACGGACTTAAGGCTACAATGGGCAAGGAACTCGAATTGTCCGATACCGTCTGGAATAATCTGACCTATGCTTGGATAGCGTTTCTCGTATTTATGGGCATAGCCAACTGGTTTGTATTCACTCATTTTGAAAGTCATTGGGTGAATTACAAAATGTTCGGTTCGACCGGACTGATGTTCGCTTTCTTTATCGCTCAAGGTATTTATTTGGGCAAACATTTACCAAAGGAGAATTAAGCAATGGAATATTATATGCTTTTGGCCACTGATGCAGACGACGTACATGAAGCCCGTATGGCTGCACGTCCCGATCATCTGAAACGTTTGGAAGCCCTGCAAGCCGAAGGGCGCCTTTTGACAGCCGGACCGAATCCTCTGCCCGACAATCCCGAACGCGTCTCCGGCAGCCTTATCATCGCCCAATTCGCATCGCTTGACGAAGCCCAAGAATGGGCGGAACAAGATCCTTATGTCGCTGCGGGCGTATATGAGGAAGTTTTAATTAAGCCCTACAAAGCTGTTTTTAAATAATGGATATGCGTTCAGCAATAGAAGGTCGCCTGAAAACTCTAAATCCTCAGATATTCGAGTTTCAAGACGACAGCCATTTGCACAAAGGACACGCGGGTAATAAAGGCGGGGGGCATTATGCTGTAACCGTCGTCAGCGAGGCTTTTACCGGGATGAAACGTATCGAACGCCAACGCATGGTTCAAAACCTGCTCCAAGACCTGTTTGCCGGCGGTTTCATCCATGCCTTAAGCATTAAGGCGGCAACGCCCGACGAATATTTCCATTGAATTATCCGTAGTGTTTCAAATTAAAGAGAAGATTATGAGAAAAACCCATTTTACAGCCGCATTGGTTATGGCCGCCCTATCCTGCAGCCTGTTTGCCCAAACTTTGGTTACCGTCAACGGACAAACCATCGACAGCAGCGTGATTGACGGACAAGTTGCCGCCTTGCGTGCTGAAAACAAACAAATCCAGGATTCTCCACAACTGCGACAAGAGCTGGCCAACCGCCAAGTTATCAGCACGGTTATCGCGCAAGAAGCCAGACGCCGCAAACTGGACCAAAGTGCGGAATTCAAAAAAGCCCTCGAACAAGCCCGTGCAGATGCGAAGAAACAAGGTGCGGACAAAAAACCGTCCTTCAAAACAGAATGGGCGGCATTTGAAGACGACCTGCTCGGACAAGCCCTGGCCATCGACGTATTGCGCAAAAATCCTGTCAACGAACAAGAAATTAAAAAATCCTACGATGAATTTGCCAAATTCTACCAAGGCAGTCAGGAAGTACGCCTAGGGGAAATCGTTACCCGAACTAAAGCCGACGGACAAAAAGCTGCTGCCGATTTGAAGGCGAAGAAGGCTTTTGCCGCAGTATTGAAACAATATTCGATTGATGAAGAAGCCAAAAAAGCAGGCGGGATTCCTCAAGCTTATGTTCCGCTGAAAGACTTGCAAGAAGCCGCACCGCCTCTGTACGCAGCAGTCAAAGACCTGAAAAAAGGTGAAGCGACATCCGAACCGCTGCAAGACGGTAATTCTTACGCCGTGTTTTACGTTGACGACCGCCGCGATGTCAAAGTTCCTGCCTTTAACGAAATCAAAGGCAACATAGCCCGCGACCTGAGTACTGCCCGCATTGACGACACTATGCGTGCGCTCTTGCAAAAAGCCGACATCAAACCTGCCAAATAACCTTTAAGCTTCCTATAACGGATAAGTAAAGGAAATTAAGCCGGATTCTTTTTGCGGCATTGATGCAATCCACCTAAAGGTCGTCTGAAACCATAACGTTTTTCAGACGACCTTTTCTACCTGCATTGCTGTCGAAACACTTGTGTATCTGAATCCGCCGTCAACCAATCTTTTGAAATAGAGATAAAGAACCGCTATGCGAGCCGTCATTCAAAAAGTGAGTTGTTCCCGTGTCGATGTATTGGACGGAAATCATAAGGAAACCTGCGCCGAAATCGATAACGGATTGATGATATTGCTCGGCGTTACCCACGACGATACCGAATTAGATGCGCGCTACATTGCCGACAAAGCCGCTAATCTGCGTATTTTCGAAGACGATGCCGGCAAATTGAACCTGTCCGTCAAAGATGTCGGCGGCTCAATCCTGCTGGTCTCCCAATTCACATTGTATGCCGATGCACGAAATGGCCGCCGTCCGTCTTTCTCGGCAGCCGCCCCTGCCGAACAGGCGCAAACGCTCTATCTGCATACCGCAGAACTATTGCGCGGACATGGTTTGAACGTGCAAACCGGCTGCTTCCAAACACATATGCAGGTCAGCCTGTGCAACGACGGCCCCGTTACCCTGCTGCTGGACTCGCAAAAACTGTTTTGACGAAAATCCTGCTGCAAGATATAGTGGATTAAAATAAAAACGAGACAAGGCGCCAACGTCCGCCGTGTACAAGGTAGTACATAAGGGCGTTGGCAACGCCGTATCATTGCAATTTTAATCCACTATAAAACAAGTATTGCCCTTGCCTAATATAATCCAAAGGTCGTCTGAAAAACCAAAAATTGGGTTTTCAGACGACCTTTTTCTATTCGCTTCTGACTCGAAGCCGACTCTACATCGTGAAACGTAAAATACCTAAATCGGATATTTCACTTTCCGCTATTCCAACGTTCCACCTACCACCCTCGCGCACAAAGCTTCCTTCAAAGGCAAAGCGTTCAAGCGTTGCAAGGTCGTCTGAAATTCGGCGAACGGTATCGGTTCCGAACCGAAACGATGCATATGCAGGGTATCTTGCTGACAGTCAATCAACTCGATGCCCAATCCGGCAAGAAACGGAACGGCTCGCGCGAAGGCGATTTTGGAGGCATCCGGCTCAAGGGCGAACATGGATTCTCCGTAAAACACCCGTCCGATTTGTACGCCGTAAAAGCCGCCCGCCAGTTTCAGACGACCTGTTTCATCGGGATAGAAACATTCAAACGAATGCGCGTGCCCCAAGCGGTGCAGCTCGGTATAAGCGGCTTGGAATTCGGGAACAATCCATGTGCCGTCCTGACCGGGGCGCGGAAAGGCGGCGCAATGCGCAATGACGGTTTCGAAACATTGGTTGACCGTTACCCGATAGGGTTTGTTGCGCAAGGTTTTCGCCAACGAACGCCCGATATGCAGATTTTCAGGCACGATGACGGCGCGCGGATCTATGGTATGCCAAAAAAACCAGCCGTCTTCGCTGAACCACGGGAAAATCCCCTGCCGATACGCCGACAGCAGCCGTCCCGTGTCCAAATCGCGGCTGATACCGACCACACCGTCGCATTCTTCCAGCGCGTAAAACGGGTCGGGGAAAGTGTAATCATTAGGGTAAAGCAAGGGGATACTCATTAAAAATCCTAAGGTATAGTGGATTCACTTTAAACCGGTACGGCATTGCCTCGCCTTGTCCTGATTTCAATTTAATCCACTATATTATTCTGATTTGCAGCAGCATGATGTTCATGTTCCGCAAAAAATTTCAGACGACCCCAAATTCTCATCCGAGGTCGTCTGAACATCAAACATCTTTTAAAACGGGAATCAGCGTTTGCTCTTCGCTTGGCATTCGCCACACACGCCGTACATATAAAGCGCATGGTCAACGATGCGGTAGCCGTTTTCTTCCGCGATTTTGTCTTGCAAGGCTTCGATTTCAGGATTGTGGAATTCCGTTACCTCGCCGCATTTCACGCAGACGATATGGTCGTGGTGGTCGCCTTTGTCCAATTCGTAAACCGCCTTGCCGGTTTCAAAATGGTGGCGCTGCAAAATGCCTGCCTGCTCGAACTGGGTCAACACGCGGTAAATCGTCGCTACGCCGATTTCCACACCCTCTTCCAGCAAAATACGGTACACATCTTCGGCACTCAAATGCTCTTCAGCATGCGACTCGAACAAATCCAAGATTTTCAAACGCGGACCGGTAACCTTCAAACCGCTGTCTTTCAATTGCGCAATATTGCTGAATTTTTCCATAATATTCAATATCCCTGTGAAGTAATAGACGTTATAATACGCAATTTCAGCCCGCTTGCCCACTATTACTCCATAGCGGTTTGCAATAAAACCACAAGTTTTGTTTGCATACAAACGATAGCCGGCTGAAATTATAATCAAAGAGATGATTATCGTTTGCTTTTTCAAAAAATTCAAGCAATGATACCCTTCCACCCGAATTCGAACAGAAAGGCATATCCGTGAACAAACCCCTCTGTCTTGCCCTCGCCGCCCTCATCGGACTTTCCGCATGCAGCGCCGAACGCGTTTCCCTGTTCCCCTCCTACAAACTCAAAGTCATCCAAGGCAACGAACTTGATCCCCGCGCCGTCGTCTCCCTCCAAGCAGGCATGAGCCGCGACCAAGTCCAACTCCTGCTCGGCACCCCGCTGCTGCGCGACGCATTCCATGCCGACCGTTGGGACTACACCTTCAATACCAGCCGCAACGGCATCATCAAAGACCGCAGCAACCTCACCGTTTATTTTGAAAACGACGTCCTTGTCCGCGCAGAAGGCGATGCCATCCAAAAATCCATCGAAACCCTCCAAGCCGAACAAAAAGCAGCCCAAACTGCACAATAATCACTAAGGAAACCGCATGAGCGCATTAAAAATCGCCATCGCCGGCGTCAACGGCCGCATGGGGCGCGTACTGGTTGAAGCCGTCAACAACCATCCCGACACCGTCCTCTCCGGCGCACTCGAACATTCAGGCTCCGAAGTCTTAGGCTTGGACGCAGGTTTCGCCTCCGGCATCAAAACCGGCATCGCCATTTCAGACAACGTTGATGCCGTCCTCGCCCAAAGTGACGTACTCATCGACTTCACCCGTCCCGAACCGACCCTGAAACACCTGCAAAAATGCGTGGGAAAAGGCGTCAACATCATCATCGGCACTACCGGTTTCGACGACGCAGGCAAAGCCGCCATCCGAGCCGCCGGCGAAAAAATAGGCGTCGTCTTCGCCGCCAACTTCAGCGTCGGCGTCAACCTCACCTTCCACATCCTCGACACCGTCGCCCGCGTCCTCAACGAAGGCTACGACATCGAAATCATCGAAGGCCACCACCGCCACAAAGTCGACGCACCCAGCGGCACCGCCCTGCGCATGGGCGAAGTCATCGCCGACGCGCTCGGCCGCGACCTCAAACAATGCGCCGTTTACGGCCGCGAAGGCCACACCGGCCCACGCGATCCGTCCACCATCGGCTTTGCCACCGTCCGCGCAGGAGACATCGTCGGCGACCACACCGCCCTCTTCGCCACCGACGGCGAACGCGTCGAAATCACCCACAAAGCCAGCAGCCGCATGACCTTCGCCGCCGGCGCCGTCCGCGCCGCAATTTGGGTCAACGGCAAAACGGGGTTGTACGATATGCAGGACGTTTTGGGATTGAAAAACCGCTAAAACCGTTTTCATCCGCATGACACAAAAAGGTCGTCTGAAAAATGTTTTTCAGACGACCTTTTACATGATTCCGCAATATGAAACCTTAAAACAACTTCCGCAATTCCGCTTCAATATCGTCGGCACGCATAAAGGTCTCGCCGATAAGGAAGGTATGTATGCCGTGGCTGCGCATAAAATCCACGTCGGATTTGCCGCGGATGCCGCTTTCGGTAACGACGGTTTTACCTGCCAGCGCAGGCAGTAAATCCAGAGTCTGCTGTAAAGATACGTCGAATGTCCGCAGGTTGCGGTTGTTTACGCCCCATAGGGGTGTTGTCAGATTTCGGCATTTTTCCAATTCGGAAGTATCATGCAGTTCCAACAATACGTTCATGCCTAATTGATGGGCTACTGCTTCAAAATGTTCTAATTGTTCTTGCTCAAGCGCGGCGGCAATCAGTAAGACGGCATCAGCACCCCAGGCACGCGCCTGATAAATCTGATACTCATCGATGATGAAGTCTTTTCGTAGAACGGGAAGCCCGACTGCCGCACGTGCCGCTTTCAAATATTCGGGAGAGCCTTGGAAATATTGTTCGTCAGTCAATACCGACAAGCACGCAGCTCCGGCATTTTCATAGGCACGGGCAATCTGTGCAGGATGGAAATCGGGTCTGATCAGCCCTTTGCTCGGGCTGGCTTTTTTAATTTCAGCAATGACGGCAGGGCGGTTTTGCTCGTGTTTGGTACGGATAGAGTCAAAAAAACCGCGTACGGGCAAGGCGGCATCTGCCTGTTTTTTCATTTCATCCAAAGAGACAGAAGCTTTTTGTGTGGCGACTTCCAGGGCTTTGGTTGCAAGGATTTTATTCAGAATATCGGTCATAACAGATTTCCTGCACGGTAAAGCCGTCATCTTAACACAAGAGGTCGTCTGAAAAATAAAACGAGGCAAACAAAACAAGCCGTACGGAATAATTCCGACGGCTTGTTGATACGTTGTTAAAACAATTACTTGGCAGCGTCTTTCATTTTATCCGCAGCATCTTGAGTTGCATCAGCGGCTTTGTTCAAAGCATCTTTAGCAGCATTTTTTGCATCTTTGGCAGCTTCTTCAACTGCTTTTCCTGTGGCTTCGGTTGCATCCGATAAGGCTTTATCTGCGGTTTCCTTAGCGTCGGATACAGCTTTATCTGCACTTGCCTTAGCATCGGCAGCCGCATCTTTAACGTCGGAAACTGCTTTATCAGCCGCATCTTTTGCTTCGGAAGCAGCGGCATTGGCGTCAGAAGCTACGGCAGAAGCAGCCTCTTGGGTTTGTTGTTTGGCCTCTTGAGAGCATGCAGCCAAACCGGCCATCATCATCGCAGCAATCAGTAATTTTTTCATGTTTTATCCTTTCTTAAATCTGGAAAACGCCTACCCCTTTTCAGGCAGACGTGGGAATCATAACATAACGGACCAGTAAAATAGGGCAGTTTAACGGCAAATAACAGGCTGTTTACTTTTATTGAAAAAAAATTCAAAAAACTTATTGACGAGCAGGATGTCGGCCAATATAATTCACAGCTTATCGGGTCGTTAGCTCAGTCGGTAGAGCAGCGGACTTTTAATCCGTTGGTCGAGCGTTCGAATCGCTCACGACCCACCACTTTTCCTAAGCCTAAACAGTCGTTTAGGCTTTTTTCTTTGCCACCGCCTATGTTGGGGTGTGCCTGTTTTGTGTCGCAACCGAGACCGACACTGTCCAATAAAGCCGCGTGTCCGTGCAAATGTTCAGGAGCCAGATGGGCATACTTCTGAACCATCCCGACATTCTCCCAACCGCCCATTTCCTGTAATGCGGCCAGCGGAACGCCTGCCTGTATCAGCCAGCTTGCCCATGTGTGCCTCAAGTCGTGCCAGCGGAAATCGGCAATGCCTGCTTTTGACAATGCGTTTTTCCAAATGCGGGAGCTGATGCTTTTCACGGGTTTGCCGTTCGGCTGGGTAAAAACAAAAGACGGGTTTCTGCCCATCTGTTTTACCAATATACCGAGTGCCGTCTGATTCAGCGCAACGCCGATAGGCCTTCCGGCTTTGGCTTCGTCAGCTTCAATCCATGCCGTTTTGCGTTCTAGATTGATTTGCGTCCATTTCAGCCCCAGTACATTGCTTTGCCGCAAACCTGTCGCCAAACTGAAGACCGCCATATCTGCCATATATTCCGGCAGGGCATCAATCAGCCTTTGGGCTTCTTCATGCGTCAGCCAGCGGATACGGCGTTTGGCTTCGCGGTACAACGTCAGCTTCGGTACTCCGTCCAACCAGCCCCATTCTTTCGCCACCTTGTTCAAAATCGCGCGGATTAAGGCAAGGTAGCGGTTTTTGGTACTGTCCGAACACGTCATGCTGCCGACGGTCTGCATGATGAAATCACGGCTCATGTGATGCAGGAAGACGCCTCTAAGACCGGTCAAGCAGCGTAGGCGGCTGATGTCGTCCCGAATGCTTTTTTTGTCTTTCATCTCTTCAATCCACCGAACAGCCGCTTCATCCCACAGCCGTTTCGGTTTCTCATCGAGATATTGCTGCTGCCACAGTTCATGTTTCAGTTTGTCATGCAGCATTTGGGCTTCTTGCTTGTCTTTGGTGCGAGCAGATTGTCTAATTCTCTGACCGCCCTGCGTTGTGATGTCAATATAATAGACACCGTTTTCGCGTTTATAGATCGGCATTTTTGTTCACTCCTACTTTCAAGTGAAGCCAGCACCCGCGCATTTTCCAGTTCGGTCAAAAATGCGTCAAGTGCGGGCTGCGTGATACAGTATTTCCGCCCGGGCATGGAGGCTGCCAAACGGCCGGAGCGGATGTATTCCCGTATGGTTTCGGGGTGGCATTTACAGTATTGCGCCGCCTCTTTTACGTCATAAGTTTTCATGGCTACCTCACTGTTTCATAGACCGTATAAGGGGCATTTTCCAGCAGCAGCGACAGCCGCCGAACTGCCGCATAGCGTTTAATACGCGGCTCAAGTACCAAAAAATTGCTCCTGTCGATATAAAACAGCAGGCAGAGATAACCCTGCCTGTCTGTATCAATCGGAACCAGTTTGTAATGTGGGTATTGTTCCTCATGTGGGACAAACAACCTACCTACTTTTTCGGTAACAACCTTTATTCTTGATTCCGATAACATATGAATCCTATACAAATTTTGGAATAAAGAGCCCCAAAAGAATAATTGCAAAAAATATCAATGCAGCGACTAACCAAGAACGATTCATTTTAGCTACCACTTCATCAATATGCGCCTGAGTTTGCTTTGCAATTGTTTGTTGAATGGAACTGGATATTCGTCCTTCGCTTTCGGACAATTCTTTGCCGTACCCTGCCAGCAGATCAGCCAGAATCTGTGCCCGATAGGTTTTCAAATCTTCCGCAATCTGAACCGCCGCTTTCAGCGGTTCTTCGATTTCGGCAGTGATTTCGTCAAAATCCTGACGGGTATGGACGCGCTGCTCGGCAAACAGAGCTTTCAGACGGCCTTCCATTATCAGCAGGATGGGAATGATGGGATCGTCCGCCGTCAGCTTTATGCCCGACAGGCGGAATGTTTCTGCAATAATGGCATCTACATCGGCTTGATTCATCATCACTCGCTTCCGTCTGCTTGCTGCGTTGCCAAGAACGGGACTTTATCCAGTTGTTGCCACAAATCGCGCTGTACGGTTTTCAGACGCTGGCGCGGCATCAAGCCAAATGTGTCAGATGTAATTGCTTCGGACAGTGATAAATTTTTACTTGTCATCTCCTCCAGGTCTTTACCGAAAGTGTCGGGATTGCGGTTCGGAATATGTACGATACCTATAATTTGGTCTTTAAATTCTTTATAAACTTTAAATTGGTCAAACGGTTTCTCCTGCTCCACGTTTCCCCGAAAATCGTTCAACCACACAACAACCTCGGCTTTCAGGCTTTTCAGTATCTGTACTAACCCGGTAATACAGTCGTTCAATGCCTGTCCGCCCGTCAGTGGCACATGAATTACCATCCGAACATTATTCTCGGCCAACAACTCCGGAATTGAGTTCTCCGCCATATAGGACATCAACGGCACAAACGTTGCCGCGCCGTTGTCAACAATGGCTATACCTTCTTCGAATACTAATTTTTCCACCAAACCGTCAAAATTTCGCGAATTGATGGTATTGTGTTCCGTCATGATTTTAACCAGCTCGGGTTTGAAAGCCTGATGACGCAGAAAGGTTTGGTTTACAGGGTCTGTATCGAAGCAGAACATAGGGACAGGCATGGCTGCGGCTGCGGCGTTTTTCAAGTAGTCGGCGGTAAATGCAGCAATCGTAGATTTACCGACCCCGCCCTTACCCTGGGCAATAAAATGGACTTCCTTCATGGCATAACCTTTCGTTTGTAATGATTTTTCACAAAAAGAAACCTGCTCGCCCTTGAACAGGCTTTCGTTTGTAAAAAAGCAGCTCTCACCTTTCGGAAGAGCTGCATAAACTGCTAAACATTATGCCGATGTAGAGCAGGAGTGAAATTTTCAGTGAACATCAACCCAACGACCACCGGTTTTCTCTTCGCCTACATAACGCACCTTGTCGCCAGTGGTTGTCCAACCATGTTCAAAATATGCTTTGCAGTATTGCGGTTTATCGGGACGGACACGGAATTTTTTAACCATCTGACAGTTTTCCTGTTTGGTGTAGTTTCGGCCAAGACGGTTATAGGTTTTCTGTTCGCAAACCTGTTCCCATGCCGGGTAACGCATCATTCGATTCAACTCTTTAGCGTCGCAGCGCCCCGCGCCCTCCGCAATCGCATCTGTCAAACCCGCCATTTCAGCGGTTTCCGAACTTGCCGGACACATTTTCAAAAAATTGCGCCGCGCTTTCAGCGTATCACCCAACTTTTTATGCCGAATCGAAAAATACCGCTTAATCGACGGCGCACACTCGCTCGGACGATCACCTGAAGACAGACACAAAACCGCTTCACACGCCAATCGTGTATCGCCCGTCAGTACATCGTCAGCATAAGCGGCGGGCGCTGCACCCAGCAACGCCGCTGTCAACAAACCCAAGGATTTTTTCATACACATACCTTTTCCATATTGAAATAAAAGACGAAAAAAAGGATAATCTGCGTACCCCTACGAGATTATCCAATTCTCCCAAAGCCGCTTTTGAAAGAAAGCGGCTTTTTTATTGCCAAGCAACTGTTCGAACCTGAAACTTACGACCGTCCTGAACGATATTTACACATAAATCACTATTACCACGCATCAACAGGTCAACCTGCTTGGATGCAGCCTTCATGCTTTCATAAGTGCCAATCACAATTTGTTTGACGGGCTTGCGGAGTTTTTTCATGTTGCTTCCTTTCATTCGTTTGAATTAAATTTGTCATTTGCATAATTGCTTATATAATGAAAATGATGGAATCATTTTCATTAATTTGCTTACTAATGATTTGCAGTTCTAATTTTCTATTATATGAAAGTGCAGTTCCATATAGCTTCAATTGCACTTCATCTAACTCTGATAACCGTTTTCCATTCAGCTCTCGAATTCGATCTCTCAATTCTTCCATTTTTCCTTCATCTAAACGCATATCAATAACTCCTTCTAGTTTTTAATCATCTAATACCCACATACAAACAAGTGCCATAAAACTCAAGATAATAAATGGACTTGCTGTAAGAAAAGTTATCAGGTTGGCCGTATATATTAATTTGATTGTCATTGCTGAAAGCAATATACCAACTATTATTACAAGAACCTTGTTATACATAGGAATCTTCTTTTAAATTGATTGAAATGCAGGGCTTCCACCTGCTCCCCGACGTATTGCCGGTAGTCAGCCTTATCAGGGCATCGCTCAAAACGGCAGGGTGTGATAAATACCATACCGCCGATTTTTACCCTCCCGTTACTGCTCGTTGTTTCGCGGGTAAAGTGCTTGTTCACACAACATCACACACGGACGGTATCGGAACCGCTCAGTCTTCCTTTCTCTCGAGCCGCTGAGTTGCCCGCCGCCTATGGTGTAGCTAGGCGGTAGAAATGGTCGTCTGAAACTTCTAACGACCTGAAATTAACCTTGCTTATTTTGTTATGGACTTAAGCTCCATTTTCAAATCATGTTTTTTGCAATCAAACATAATATCCTCGATGTTTCCAAGTGTAATGGTTTTCCCAACTGTACATCTTTGCACATTTTCTTTTTGAATAGCAGTTCCACTGAGGGGGATATATTTATATGGGTTTACTTTTGAAACAAATCCAAATAGGAGTAAATACAGGAAGAATGCTACGCAAGCTATAAATCTTGGAAGTTCACTACCTTTCCAATTGCATATAAAATAAATGTAGTTAGCTGCAAAAATTAATAAACTAATAAAAAGGAATACCCATACCCAAACGCTAGGAAATCCATAATCATCAAAAAACCAATTAAGAATAAAAGACATCGTTTTCATCTTTCGTGAATAAATCCCGAAAACTGCTCCTTAAATTGCTTCGCTATCTCAGCAATATCAAAACCTGCTTCTAATCCAAATTGCCCTTTCGTTAAATACAATCCAAATTGTTCTTGATATTTTTTGGCAATACCTGCTTCAACGTAACAGATTTCAGGGTCATCATGACGAGGAAAATAAAACTCAGGATTAGGGATAATGTAAGAACCAGCTCGCAATTCTAAGAACTCACAAATATCCTCGGCCTTTTTCATCAAGTTGCATACTTCAATATCTTTCATAATTCCCCTATGCGCTATTTTCTTAAGGATTCGATTCCCTCCTTAAGTTTCAGCTCCTGATCACGGTTTTGGCACTCAGTCATAATATCCTCGATGTTTTCGAGTGTAATGGTTTTCCCAACTGTACATCTTTTCAAATTGCTCTTTTGAATATCCGTACCACTGATAGGTATATGCTCATATTGGTTTATTGCAGCAATAATAAAAAATAAAGCTAAATACAAGGCAAAACCAAAGCCTGAAACAAGATACGAAGGTAAGCCATCCGTATCCTCATCAAAAGCCATGAAAAAAACAGCGATTATGCAAAGTATAATCGTGAGAAATATCCAAGCCTTACCACTTGGAAGGCCATAATCATTAAATAACAAACTAAGTAATAACGCCATCGTTCTCAACCTTCCCGAAAAAATTCCGCAAACCGACTCTCAAACTCTGCCGCAACCTCATCAATATCGTCAAAATCGCTATCTTTCCAGAGTTCACTATCATTCAAAAACCACTCGAATTTCCACCAATATTCATTCGCGATGCGCGATGCGATGAATGCGTCATCGTGATTCTCACGGTTCGCCTCAAAAATTTCCTGTCCCGAGCGCACATAAACCGCCGAGCGTTTTTCAAAATGATCACTGATTTCTGCTGCTTTGATTTGCAGGGCTTTAATTTCATCCTTTGTCATATTTGTCATAACTTCGCCTTTGCACTATAATAATAAACTATCTGAAATAATAAACTTTATTATTATTTCGGATGAACCCAAACGGAAACCCACTTGTGCAAGAAGTGGGCTTGGATTTGGATACACCTTTAAAGACGGGTAGAGCCGTCTGAATATTGGGCATATGCCCTATCGGATTTATCCGATAAATACCCGCTCACGGCGGGCGAAAAGAAAAACCAAAATGTATTTTGCAGCTTGTCCGCAGATTATCGCTGCTGCATCGGGATTACGTCCCGATTAAAAAATACGTCCAACTTGCCGCCTGTTACCGGACCCTCTCATCAGGCTACCCGGATGCGCGGCATTTTTTTTTGGCAGGTTGAAAGCTGCCAGCAACCGTTTGTTCTTACCCAAAGGCTCGATCGCCTTTTCTACGCCTGTTTTTTCGGGGTTCATACTCCGAAAAAACTCCGAAGGCCGGTTGCTTCATTACAAATTGTTAAAGAGCTTAAATCTGTGACTGGATGAATTTTAAGTTATCTTAAATTATTAAGCAAGCTAAATTTTAAGATTTCTTAATTTTTTTAGTTAAATTGCTGTAAGTTATTGCTTTGTATTAATAAAAAAAGGTCGCCTGTTTTTACAGGCGACCTTTTATCTCGGGTGAATCAAGAAATTATCTTTTCCTTCTAAAAATCCGATGTTCTACCATTGTGCCAAGAAGTTCAATTGAGTGCCGAGAAGATGAGAATGGGGGAAAATCCTGATTAAGTGGGGTAAGAGAGAAATATTCTGCCTCTCCATTCACGGAGCTCTCAACTTGATACTTTCTAAATAAAATGTCTTTATCAACTCGAGCCACTACAAACTCTCCAGGTGCTGGCTTCTGTTCTGAGTCAATTACAATCATATCTCCCTCTACAAAATCGGGTTTCATGGAATCATCCAGAACTTTCAAAGCAAAACATTTGCTGGGTTTATGGATATTACTCATAAGGTACTCTCTTTCTATTGGGGTTGGTATGTCTATACCGATATGCCAATGTTCGAGTTGAGTAATTTCCAAAATTGGAATTTTTTTATTTTCCGGATCAGCTAAAAATAAGACATTTGTATTTTCGCCTTCTCCCTTTAAAAGCCAGCCGAAGTCACACCCAAGAATCTGAGATAGTTCATATAAATTTTCAGCATTTGGCTTGGTTGTGTTCGACTCCCATTGAGAAATAGCTACATGCGAGACATCTTTGAGCTTCTTTGCAAGCTCTTGTTGAGTCCAACCGAACTCCTTTCGTTTATGCCGAATTCTTTGTCCAATTGAAGTTTCCACGGTTCAAACCTGTTTGCGAAATTGATTTAAGTAATCTTAACTCATCTTGCTTTAAGTTTTCTTCACACTTATAATTTAAGAATACTTAAAATGACAGGTAAAAATCATGTTTAAAGTTGATGTACTGGAATATTTCGGTTCAAAAAGTGCCACTGCTCAACATTTGGATGTTAGCCCCTCAGCAGTTACTCAGTGGAAAGATATCATTCCTGAAAAGCAAGCATATAAGGTTGAAAAGATAACAAAGGGAAAATTGAAAGTTAACCCCTCGCTTTATAACAAAAGAGCAAAATAAATCCTATGCTCACAGCCGACCTTCGTCATCACATCACAACGGACTTCGTGGTTTACCGCGAGTTCGGGCTTTTGTGCGGCTCCAATATTCAGGCAGCGACGTTATTGTCGGGGCTGTTTTGGTGGAGCGATGTGGCTGACAAGGATCCGAAACGTCATGGCTGGATATACAAGACGGCCGCCCAGTTGTTCTCTGAATTTGGACTAACGCGACGTGGGTACGAAAAAGCGCGGAAATTTTTATCGGGCAAAGGCGTGATCCAATGCCGACGCGCAGGCGTACACGGCAGAATGCACTGGCAGCTCAACAAAGAGCGTTTATTGGAGCTTTGCTATCTAGTTAAAGGCGAGGCAGTGCCACAGTTTGACAGCCGCTACCATCTCGACATCGACAATTTCCGCCTTGAGAAGTGGGTCAACCTCACACTTTGGAATGACTTTTTGAAGATGCGCGCCGAAAAAGGTAAACCCCTCAATATCAAGCAGAAAAAAGTCCTGCTCAACCAGCTCAAAGACCTCAAAAACAAAAACTACGACCTCGAAGCCGCCATGCGGAAAGCTATTCTGAACGGCTGGGCAGGCTTCTACGCCTCCGACCGTTCCCCCAACATCCCTGCGCCACCGACGTCCGAAGCGGCCACGCGCAAAGCTAAGGCGGAATACGAGGCGCAAATCAAACAATCCTCAGACCCGCCGCCCGATAAAGGCGGACAGCGGAATCCCGACAATCCCGATCGCCAAAATCTCAAAAACCTCTTTAGGAAAAAACAGTAATCATCAGGCTGTTGGCACAGTCGCGCCCAAATGCTGCTCCGGCAGCTTTTTTTGCGCCCTTTGAAGCGGGAAAGGTCGTCTGAAAGGCGGTTTTGCCTGTTTTTCGGCGCAGATCGGGATATGCCCACCTTTTTTCCGTCCTATCTTCCTATTTTTACCCAAATCGGATGATAAAAATCTGCTTTTTTGAATGAAATAAGTAATTGAAAATACTATGTTTGTACATATTGAACAAAGAACATTGGCTTTTGAGGACAGAGAACTTTGTCCCCATAAGACGACCTTTATACAAAGACCACGATCACAGACCACTATCAAAAAATATTACAGGCGGCCACCTGATTGTTTTTTGTGCAATTTATGGCTGATACAGATGGATATTGACGTTTGGGAGGATATAGAACGTTTTTGAGGGAGGGATATGTACAAGTTTTGTGGATAAATAGCTATAAATATGTACAGGTTTACTGTACAATTAATTGTGTTACTTAATGGAGATACAAAAAATGGACTATGTAATCAGCTACACCGCAGCCCGTGAAGATTTGGCGAAGGTTATGACCAAAGTGTGCGAAGACCAAGTAGTAACACATATTACACGCCGGAACGGAGGGAACTGTGTCTTGATGTCTGAAGAAGAGTACGGCTCTATTATGGAGACGCTTTACCTGTTCGGAAATCCTGCCAATGCTGCACGTTTGGAACACTCGCTGGCTCAGGCAGAACAGGGAGAATTTGTCGAGGTTGATCTGTGATGAAGCACCGTTTTACCACCGATGCCGCCGAAGATTTGGCTTATTGGAAAAAGCACGATGCCAGGAAGGTTGAACGGATCAAGTTGCTTTTGGAAGATATTAAAGCCAACCATCCGAAGGGAATCGGTAAACCTAACCGCTGCGTCATCAGAAATCGGGACTGTGGTCACGAAGGATTGATCGGGAACACCGTTTGGTTTACTCGGTAGAAGAAGATACGGTAACGGTTTATGCCTGCCGATACCATTACGAACGCTGAACGCGGTATTTTACCTCGAAAGCCGTCTGAAAATTCAGACGGCTTTTTTTATATGTACTCATTAGGATTGATCTGATTCTGCCAATCGAATTTTCCTTCGCCTGGTTTCCCGGGTGAGGACTGTTCCGAGTTTTCTGTCTTTTGACGTTCATTTTTTTGAAAATGATTTCGAGATGAGGACGGTTTTTGAGCTTCGGTTTTGCTGTTTTCCGGCTGGTTGCTCTGCTCCGTTTGCGAGCGTGTTTTGACAAACCAGTTGATCGTCGTCAGTCCGACTTCAAGGCCGTTTTCTTTCAAAAATTGCTGAATCTGTTTTTGAGAAAAACCTTTTTGTTTGAGCAGCAGGATGTCGGATTTGAACGGCTCTAATTTGGAACGCCGTCCGTTTTCTTCCTGCTCGGTTATGAATTTTTCTACCGAAATACCCATATATAAATCCAATCTAATTTTAATCTATTCAAATCTAATAATTTCTAATAAAGAACCCATAAAATCTAATAGTAAACCAATAGAATCTACTTTTCAATCTAATATCATTCTAATTATATAACTATTTTAAATCTAACTAAATTTATTTATAGTCTATATCAATCTAAATTTATTCTAATAATAATCTATTTCAAATCTATTTGAATCTAATAATATCTAATATTTGAACTAATATCTTTCCAATCAGCGCGTATCTACCCTTCAAAAAGGGAGACTTCATAAGTACAACACTAATTTTAACTACAACGCAGGATAGGCAACGAGTGCCAAAAAACGCCCTAAAGCGTTTTTTCAATTCCGCCCCAAGGGGCGGAAACGCCGCAGAGCGGCTGAAGGTTTGAAACAACCATCGGGGGCAGTGGCCGCCGTGTTGTTGGTTGATGTCTAAATTTCAAAGCGCAAAAAGTCCAGACCAAGACAAGTGTCTTTGCACGGCTTCCACCTTTTCCACCACGCCGCAGAGGGCGCACCGGACAAAGATAAAAGCCGCACAAAGCCAGTCTGGACTTTTTGCGCTTTGAAATTTTTTACGACATCACAACACGGCGGCCACTGCCCCCGATGGTTGTTTATTTATGAATGAAAATTTATGAAAGGATTATCAAATGGGACTTGATATGTACGGCTATACCATGAATGCCGAGTTTGTCGGCGACCGTCAAACCGATGTGAATGTGAGTGAAGATGAACGCGATGAAGCAGAACTGAATCAATTTGCGTACTGGCGGAAATTTAACCATCTTCATGGCTGGATGGAAAATTTATATCGGCAAAAAGGCGGTAAATGCGATGTATTTAATTGTTGTACGGTGCGGCTGGAACTAGAAGATTTAGAACGGCTGGAAGCTGATTTAAATGAAGAAAAACTAGAACACACGCCGGGCTTTTTCTTTGGAGATTCACAAATTTATCCCGAAGACATTACAGAAACCAAAAACTTTATAGCGAATGCGCGATTAGCAATAGCCGAAGGACAGGCGGTTTTCTATGACAGTTGGTGGTAATGGCATTTAAACGGTTTCGGGCGGCAAAGGTCGTCTGAAACCTTCGGGAGCGTAAAAATGGATAACACGGTTAAAGACCTGAAAAAACTTATTTATTCATTCGGTGCGGCATATAAACCGTCTGATGTTTTTCGTGATTTCGTGGAGCTGGCAGCCCTTGCGATTTTAAACAGTTACATGCGGGATGAAGATTGGGAAATGCGGGAGGAGCGATACCACACTATCCGCCGAGAATATAAAGAAGAGGCTTTTAAAATTTTTCCTGAGCTGTTGGGCGTTTTGGCTTCGGGCTGCATTAGAGCGGTAAACGTCGGAAGCTACGAAGATTTTTTGGGTGAGCTTTATATGGACTTGGGCGCGTCAAACGAGCGTAACGGGCAGTATTTTACGCCGATGTCAGTGTCAAGAGTGATGGCGAAACTGGTAGGAATCGACACGGCGGAGAAACTGGAAAAACAAAGATTTGTTTCCTTGCTTGAGCCGTGTTGCGGCAGCGGTGCGAATCTGCTTGCCTTTGCGGAACATATCGCCGATAGCGGAAAAGTTCCAACTTTGCATATGGCGACGGTTGCGGTGGATATAGATGTTTTGTGTGTGTGGATGTGTTTTGTGCAATGTCATTTTTACGGTATCCCCGCAAAAATCATACATGGAGACAGTATAAAAAACGAATTTCATACGGCATGGCGGACAGTGCATTGGTTGCGTGGCGGTTTTGAAGACGATATGAAAGCCGAAATTGAAGCCGACAAAAAAGCCGCTTTCGACGCAAAACAGCACAGCCAAGACGAAACGAAGATAACCGCCCCCTTATTGACATTGGAAGAACAGTTGGTTTTGTTTTAAAGAAAGGCAGAAGAGTGATGATTCAAGAAGTTAAAGAAGTGAATATGATAGATAGAATTTTAAATGAAATTTCGGCGTTAAGCCCGAAAGAAATCCGAGAAATTTTTATGCGGATGTGGCGGCATATGGATGCACTGAATGACGGCTTAACGGCTGACGATTGTGTCGAACTTTTTGCAACCGCATTAAAAGGCAGTTCGGATTTGACCTATGATTTGTTGAAGGATACCTGTCATGATTATAGCGTAGGCACGATGACAGAAACATTTGCCTTATTACCGCGTGAAACGTATGACAAAATGATTTCTGAATGTCTCAAAGGTAAAATTCCTACTGAAACGAGGCTGGATACTGAAGCCCTAATAAAGCTATTGATGTTCGAAAACGTATCTGAAGTAGAGGCAAGCATTAGAAAAGGTTGCATAAGGGCAACACATTTTATAGGTTCAGGTAAAAAATTTATCTATGATACAGGGATTGATGATGAAAATATTCAATGGAAAATTGAAGATTTTAAGGCTAATTACTCGCATACATGGTGGACGGTAGAGCAGATTATTTACAATGACTAAGATATAGAGGTCGTCTGAAACAGCAATTTCAGACGACCTCTATATGCCGAAGGAAACTGAACGGAAAAAACGCCCGCCGCAGCCCCGTTACCGCCTCTCAAGGTTCGGCAGAAACGTCCCCACGCCCCCAAGAGAAAAACAGACTTAGGCAACTTTTCCGGCACCTTCGGCAGCCTGCAAAATTGCCACGCCTATTTTTCTCTTGCCCCCTACGGCGGGCTTTTTTTATTATCGGATCGGGTTATTGATGAGCATACCGTCACAGATGAAAAGAGAGCTGCTGATGGGCGGCGGAGAGGGTTCAGCGGTCTATTTCAATATCCGCGTCCTGCTCTGGGCGTTTGTCCAATGACTGAAGCTGACTGCTGTACAGGTTGATTTTAGCCTGAATTTGGTCGGCAGGCGGTAGATCGGCAATTAGTTTTTCCGCCCCGGCGACAACCTGTTTTTGAAAATCGGAAAGTAGGTGCGAACGTTGTTTCATGTCGGCTTCCAACGTTTTCAGACGACGTGTGTTGCGGTGCAGTTCGTGATCGATGGCGGAACTCGGCATCTGTCCTTGATGGATTCGGCTGTCAAAAATCAGTCCTTCGCGGGAATACACTTTGAAAACATTTGCCTTGCCTGACAGAAATACGGTATCGGCATTCTTGGGCAGTAGTTCTACGACTAAATCATGATGTTCTTTGGGTGTTGCCCTTGGGGTTTCGCCTGCCTTTTCCATTACCTGATAGCGTTCTAAGGTGCTTTGCCAGCTTATTTCCGACGGAGCGGTTTGGATATGGGCGGCGGTTTCGTAGCCGTGTTTGTGCATATCGTCCAGCGTTTTCATTGGCGTTTCTGCGGTGCGGAATGTACCTTCTACGATGAGGTTGTAACCTTCAGACAATGCTCTTTCGATGACCTGCTCTGTCATTCGTCCTGAAAACTCTGCCGTGTACTTGGGCGCGTCTTTGCCGTATTGTGCTTGGATTGCGTCAAAGTCGGGATGGTAGCGGCGGAACTCGTCGCCATTGGCAACCAGTACATTGCCTTCCAATTCCATATTGATTTTTCGGATCAGATTGGATTTGCCTGCGCCCGGCTGACCGCCCAGGACAAAACCCTTCGGCGCGGTTTCGGGTTTGACCTGATGTTCGTCCATCAGGTCGTCCCATATGTTTTCGAATGCTTCTTTTTCCCGTTCGGTACTCATCGATTTTTCCTATCATGCAGAGTATTTCTGATAAATCTGATTGCATTCGGCAACTGCTTTGTCAAAATCAATATCTTTGGGATTGGAGGCATAGAGTTCCCGCCTTAGTGCGACGAGTCTGTGTTGTTCTTCAGTCCGTCCTTCGCTACGCGGGCGGTTGCGTGCAATCATCGCCAAAAGGGAGGCGACCCGTTCGATCAAAGCGTCTTTTTCCATTAATGTAGCCATTGCTTATTCCTTTTCTGATTCTGAAGTTTGGGATATTTTGTGTTTACGCATCACCAGTTTTACCAGCGATACGCTGCATCCGGCAAGCTTTGCAGTTTCCTGCAAGGTGTGGTTCGGGCGGAGGGCAATAATGCGTCCGTGTATTTCCGTATCCGCCTGTCTGCCTTTGTAATGCCCGTTTTTCTTAGCTTCGGCTATGCCTGCCATCTGCCGCCGCCTGCGCTGTTCATAGTCGTCCCGCGCCGTCTGCATGGCGATTTTAAGCAGGATGGCCTGTACGCCGTCCAAAACGATTTTGGCGATTTCGGAATCGGTTTGGATTTGGCTCAGGTCGATAATGCCGGGAATGGACAGAATCGCGCCTTTTTCCCGGATGCGGCCGACCAGTTTTTCCGCTTCTGCCAAAGGCAAACGGCTGATACGGTCGATATGTTCGGTGATGATTACATCGCCTTCTTGCAAATCTGCAATCAGTTGATTCAACACAGGTCGGTCTGCACGGACGCCGGAGGCCTTCTCTTTATAGACCCCCGCAATGTAGTAACCTTCAGCTTTGGCTTGTTCAATTAGGGCGTTTTGCCGCTTGAGATTTTGTTCTTCGGTGCTGACGCGTTGGTAGATTCTCGCTGCTTTCATATTTTTTCTACTTGAACAATGAGACCTATCGCGTCTTTATGTTCCATCTCATGAATACCCCAAACGCCATTCTGTAAGGATTTTTTGAGGTCTTCATCTGCATCCGGCGGTAGATTGACAATCAATTTGAAACCGTGCTTTCTCCCTATTTTAAATATTTCTGAAACAATAAGTTTCTCGTCACGGGAGAGCTGGTAATATTTTTTTCCAATTAAATTCTTCATGGTATCTGTAATCATAAATGTTGCTCCTGGATATTTTGGGTATGCTCTAATTACCTATCAAATAAATGCCTTAAAATTTGGCTAATTTAAAATAATCAGGACTTAAATTGTCCATAATCAAATTGTCCATTCTATTTGCCCAACGATAAATATCATTTACACAGTTTGACTCATCAAAAAAACAAAAAAAGCCCTGCGGCCATACAGACATCTGTATGGCCGCAGGGCTTTTGCTTTATCGTTTAACGAGAGAGGTCGTTGTCTTGTTCAACATTTGACTGCTTGAAAGAGCGGGTTTCGTGTTGCATTTGAGGTCTGACTTTTTGGTCGTATTCCTGTTGAGCTTTGGTGCTTAGAGGCTGACCAACCATATCCTTAGCCAGTTTACTGATAAGCCGGGCTTCATTTTTGTGTCCCATCTTATACAGTTCTTTGGCGATTAGACCGTATTCGGCCAATATGTAACCGCGTGTCTGCATGACCTTCTGAATGTGTGGATGTGTCGGTCGTTCCAAGTTCTTGATAGCTTGGTTCAATTCCTCCAGCCGCTGCTTTTCAATGCGGGGGGTTGCTCCGCGTTTCTTCATTGCTTTCACTATGCCGTTTTCGGCTTTGTGTATCTTTCCCCTGTGCTGTCGTTTGGTGGCGGCGCACTCTACGCCCTCCTCACGGAGTTTTTCGGCAAACCGCACTCGCCATTCAAAAAGATCGTTTTTGCGTGGGTTAAGCCTCTGCCCATAAGTATCTCTCATCAATACACACAGATGGACATGGGGATGCTCGGGTTCACCTTCTTTATCAGATTCGTGATGCAAAGCAAACAGGTATTGATGGTCGGCAAACTGTTCGGAAGCGAAATTGCGGGCGGCATTCAATACAGCCTGCGGAGGTGTTCCGGCGGGCATGGACAAGACGATATTGAGGGCTTCCCGATGTTTACCTCTTTCAGGGATATTGAGTTTCTGCCAGTCATCAAGTTGCGATTTGACCGCCTTTTTACCGTTTAACTTTTCGCCGGAATGATTTTCGACGGTAGTTTTACCATTGCGAGAAATATAGTCCAAATGGTTTCGTATGCCCTGCATACCGTTAGAGTTACGGCTAAGTCGCTTAGGGATTTTAACCATGACTTCAGGGTGTTTTTTTGCAGCGGCTGTCAGGTTGGCCAAACCGCTGCCCGGTTTGAGCGGAACGCGGGAATTTGTCCGGTGTTTGGATTTTGGGATGGGGATGCCGGAATCTTTTGCACGGACGGAACGGGTTTTGTAGCCCAAGAACCAGTCGTCTATTTTACGGTACAGGGACATAGGTTTGCTCCTATTCAGACAAGCGTTTACGGTTGGTTCGCAGTACGTCACCTACCCTTTGGGTATGTTGTTTGATGAATTGGGAAAGGGTATTGATTTGGTCAGATGTAAGTGAAACACCTTCGCCCATGTTGAGGTTTCGAGCGATTTGGTTCAGGTTGCGGCCAATGGCAACAAGCTGGTAATTAGATTGGTGCAGAACTTCGACTTCGGCGGCAGACAACATGGGATGGTTGCGGACGTGGGACTGGACTATATCGCGCACGATGTCGTTCACACTGCTTTTATGTTGTTTAGCAGCGGCCTCGAGGTAGGCGCGGTCTTTTTCCGGAAGACGGACTGTAATCCGCTTGTTGCCTTTGGGCGGTGGAAGTCTGACCAGTTCGGGTTCCTCCGGTGCATCCAACCGGGCTTTCAGCATATTTTTTGCAAGCAGCGATACACTGGGTTTCCCGTATTCTTTACAGGCAATTTCGCGTAAAGCTGCCAATTCGCCTTCGGTTAAACCGAATACGCGCAGGGCAAGGCGTTTTTCGTCGGTTTCAATTGTGTCCTTACTCATCTGTCTGTCCTAATAGGAAAAGGTCGTCTGAAACATGGTTTCAGACGACCTTTCTTATCGTTATCTTCCGTAAAACAGTTCCTGTTGCTCAGGAGGCTGCTCCGGTTCGTTTTTTACGTCCATACGCTCGTATTGGGCTTGGTAGAAATTCAGACGCGCCTGCATCTGCGTCTGTTCGGGCAGACCTAGAATCAGGTTTTCCATGCCTGCCTCTAAAATGCGGTGCTTTTTCTGTCCGTCTGCATTCATATCAGATAACCGCTTTTCGTACTGTCCTTGAACTGCCTGTAAACGTTCCTCAAGGGATTGTTGTATAACGGCTGTGTTTGAGCCTTTGATAGTTGGGGCAGGGCGGATCTGCTGTGGTACAGGGTGATGGTTGAGCCACGCGACGATGTTGCGATCTTCGTAATAAGGAATGGCAGGATCCAGCTTGGCGTATGTATCTGCAATATCGCAACCCAAGGCTGTGAAGGCAGTAGTACGGGGATTTTTGTAACCGGTGCCAATATAGCCGGAAGGTTTCATGGCCTTGTCGCGCAACCGTTCTGTAAACTGTTCCAGTTCAGTCAACCGTTGCACCGTATGTTTCTCCCCGTATCCGTTGACTTCACCACCATTGATTTTGTCCATAAATGCTTCCATACGAACATAGGGAATACCGGCTTTTTCCAATAAAGCTATTCGTTCGGCAATTTTTTCGGATTGTTTGGCGATGACCGCATCCAAAGAATCAGCCGCATTCTGCCAGCCGCGATTGAAGGCTCGAAGGTCTTCACCTTTGAGACCGAAATCAGGCATTGTGGGTAGCTGGGGAGGACGTTTCACAGATATTTCAGGTAACTTTTCTGCCGGTTCTTGTGCCGACCGGGCTTCGTTTTTTTCTGATGCCGCCTCTTGTTTGGTTACGTTTTCGCGTTCTTGGCGGTGCAGGGCAAGGATATGGTTATAGGTGTCGCGGAACTTGGCGAACTGTTCGCCTTTCACGCCTTGCAGGTAGGCATAGCCGAACTGCTGCTTGTCCTTATCCCATATGATGCGCGCTTTCTCCACGCCGCTGACAAAAAAGCGGTTCGGGAACTTACGCCACTGAGTAATCTCGCCGGACTCGATCATCGGTTTCAAAAATTCGGGGATGTCGGCATTGTTCACGCGGTCGATCGCCGCCTGTTCGCGTTCGATGGCGCGTTGGGTCTTCTCAATTTCCTTGTTCGCCGTCCGCAAACCGTCGTTTTGGCGTTCCCAGCGATTCAATGTTGCCTGTCCGTTGCGCTTGTCGTTGAGTGGTTGTCCGTTTGCACTAAGAACGTCGTCAAAATGGTTTTGCAGCCGTATGTCGAAAGCCGCCTGTTTCTTTGCTAGCGACTGTTGCAGGATTTCCATTCGTCTGCTGCTCGCAGGTTGCCCGTTTTCGTTATCTGCCATATATCCTCCAAAAAGAAAACAGCCTGAAACCGAATGGTTTCAGGCTGTAAGGTAAACCGTCAGAAAAATCAGCGGTCGATTTCCACTTCAGGCTCTTGGGAGCGTCCGTGCTGATGCTGCCGATCGTTTTGTCGTGCATGCTCCGGAGACGGAATCTGAATCGGATCGGGTAGTTTCAGCTTTGTGCCGCTCATCTGTTTGGCGGTATGCTCGTAGTAGTTCCGTAGGGCTTGGGTGCGAACATTTCCTTCAAGACCGCGTAACGTATCCATTACTCCACGTTCGTAAAATGCCAGTTTCTTCTGATTCGGCTTACTCAACTTTTGCGCCTTCTGCATATAGTTGTCTTTTGCCGCAATTAAACCGGTATCCAGTGCGGCCGCTTTCATATTATCGGTTTGATGTAGCACTTGGGCGGGGATTTCTTCCTGACCAATGGAGTGAACCGGAACGTCTATGTCGGTATCAGCTCGTGGCGAAACATTGATGGCACTGTCGGACGGCAAGGTATTTTGTGCTTTCAGGCGGTCGGCGGCAGACAACATGGCAGCATCAGGTTGTGTATGGACGCGCTCCTCTCGTTCAACATCCGGTTTTGACTGTTCCTGCCCTTGGACAGACTTGCCGGTTTCGTGTTGCGGGTTCGATTGTTGAGTTCGTTCGGGATCAGGCTGCTTTGGCGGTTTCTGCGCTGCGTCCGGTTGCCTTCTTTCCTGTTCCTGCACTATCTCTGGCGCAATACCGTTTTGTGCATAACGTTCCCGCAATTCTTCCACACGCTGCAAATCGGCGGCGGTCGGTTTGTAGCCACTGGTACGGATACCTTGGGCGGCGGCTTCAATAAACATTGCCTGGCGAAAGTCTTTACTGCCTGACAACTTGATGCTGTCCCAACCTTTAGCTTTTACGACTTCCAGCATATCCCTGACCGTTTGCGGATCGGAAAGTGCGGTTTTAAGCTGCTTACCTTTATCTTCAAACAGCACTGTTTTGTAGTCTGAAACGGAATAGAATTTGCCGCCTACGGTGTGGTAACGTGTTTTGATGTTGTCGGGGATACGGTATTGCAGGTCTAAAACGACCTTACGGTCGTTAAGTTTAGTTTCAGACTGCCTTTCGACCTTTGGGTCGGTAAATTCCGGTTCGGAGCGGGTAGAACTCTGTGCTTTTTTATTCGTTTCCTGAGCAGGCTCATCTTTTAGGGGTGCTTCCCATCCTTGTTCCGTTTTACGAAACGTAACACGTTGACCATCATGTGTAATACCTTCATAGAATTTAAGCGTACCTTCTTTATCCAAGTCTTGTTGAATTTCTTCAGGGGTTTTGCGTAGATACTTAATGTCGGTTGTTACATCATGCAACTCGTAATGTTTAAAGTCAGACTCACGGTAAACCGGCTCATTGACTGTTTGGGTTCGACCATCGTATTCAATACTGTTGGTTGTATTAGAAGAGGTCGTCTGAATATTGTCTTTGTTTTCAGGATTCATGGGATTCTCCAAGTTTTCAGGTTCAGTACGGCTATTGTTGGCTTTCTCAGCCCTTTCGCTCCATTCTTCCAATTCGTCGGCGATTGCCTGTTCTTGGCTGTTGTCGGGGTTCAAGACGAGATTGACACCTTCTGCAAAGGACTGGCGAACGGCTTCGAGTCCAGCCAGTTTGTGTAGGTCGTTGAAGTCGCTCGGTAAAGGGGGACGCCCTTTTTCATCAACGCCTTTGCCTTTCTGATATTGCTGTATCAGTGTCATAGAAAACTCTGGTTGGATTGCCGTGGCGCGGTCGCCTAACAAGGCGGCTGCCTGCCGTGCTTTTTTGATACCGGTTTGCGAAGCATCGTTATCGACCGCAATCACAACAGGGACGTTTTGAGGCAGTTTTTGTGCCAAACGTTCGGCAACGGCAACCATGTTGCCTGCATCAAAAGCAATGATGACGGGCTTACCCGTGGCTTCGTAGATGCTTGCCGCCGTAGCATAACCTTCCGCCATGACGACACCGACTTTTTCCACATCATCGGCCTTGCCGATAAAGGCATAAGCCCCCTGAACCTGACCGCCTGCCAAGAAGCGTTTGCCTCCGTCTTGGTTGATGGATTGCAGATTGACGATTTCATTTTCATACAGGACGGGGATAATCAGATTGTCGTTGTCCTTATATTCGTTTTGACGCAGACCGGCGATGGCATCTGGGTTGGTAATACCTTTGGCAGCAAGATAGGGATGGCTCAACGAAGCGGGGCGGCTACTATTCCAAATCTTTTGTGCCGTACCTTTCACCCTCTGTTGCGTCTGCTGCCGCTCCTGTTCCGCCGCCTGCCGCCTTGCCTCCGATTCCGCTTTGCGCCGCGCCTGTTCTTCCACGCTTGGCGGCGTGTAGGGCTTGGCAGGCTGCCAGCCGGTCTGCCGCGCCAGCTTCCATACCGTTCCGATACTGAAGCTGCCCGGTTTAAGGCTTTTCCACGTTGATTTGGCGGCACGGTTGTCATAGTTGTCAGCGCGTTGTGACCATTCGTCCCAAAGGTCGTAACCGTTTTCGCCCAGCTCGTCTTTAACGGCCGCGCCAACCTGCCACCAAGTATCGCGATCATGTGAGTCGATATAACTCAAGGCACTGCGGATGTCGTCAATGTCGCTCATATTTTCACTTCCTTATAGAAAAAATAAAAAATAAGGCGGTCTGCATTTCACAGACCGCTTTTCTATGCTGTTTGAACGGAATCCCCAATAAACTGCCTGATGAATGGCAATGAGTCCTCTCCCCAATTTTTTAAAAGGGCGGGCATCAATGCCGCGATATAGTCAGGCGGGCTGTCCGGAGGCAAAATCGAAGCAAGAATGGCACCGGCGATTTCTTCGGCGTTGGAAGCATCCGACCAGTGGAAACTTTCCATTTCCTCCGGTGTTACAAAGGTTGCTTTCGGAGCTGAGACGGGTGCTTGTTTATCAAGATGGATGTTCAAAACCGGAATCTCCGGTAATGCCCAGTTCGCCCGTTTGGCGAATACCGGATCAGTGTAGTACACGATTTTCTTAGCGTAGATCGGACGGCTGTTGCCCAAACTGATGATGCAGTCACTTTTCGGCATCATTTTCATCTCATCAGGATTCATCACGGCGCGGCGTTGATCACTGGTACTGGTACTGTGGCTTTTCCCTTTACCGGAGGAGTGTGAAATAGATTTTGTTTTGAATGTTTCGTAGCCCACCAGCTTGCTGTATTCCTCTGCGTCGGTCTGTTCGCGTGGCGGATAGACGATTTGACAGCCGAAATTGGTAAAGAAGGTGCGCGTCGCGTCGCGGCCGTACAGGTCAGTTACTTGGGATGGGGTTTGGATAATCAGCAACAGCCTCAGCCCATAACCGGCAATATAAGAAACACCGTGCTGAATGGCGGGAATTACGCCCAAAGCGGTAAATTCGTCCATCAACAGGCAGCATTGGTATTTCAACGCATCGGGATTGTTGGACGGCAAGCCCTGCTCGACGTTTACCGTAATCAGTTGGCTGAAAAACAGGTTCGTCAATCGAGAAAATACGGCGGTTTCGGTTGGCACGATGCCGATATAGACCGTCATCCGTTTTTTGCGTACTTCATCCAAGTAAAAATCATCGCCACTGGTCGCCGCTTCAACCACCGGGTCAATGAAAATACCCAAAGGCGCAATAAGTGTCGCCAAAATGTCCGCACCTGTTTTGGCGTTACCATTGGCAAAGCCCATCAACAAACTACGGCAGTTTTGGCTTAACTGCGTATGTGTCTGTTGTTCACGCAAGATCATTTCATCTTTAATCCATTCGGCCAGAGTGCGGTCTCCGGATGGCGTCGTCAAACGGAACAGGTTGGCCAACGTAGTTTTGTTTTCAGGCAGGGACAGATCGCGCTCATGTTCCGTTTCGACCATGTAGAGCAGCAAACCGGCGAACAGGTTTTGCGCCGATTCTTGAAAGAAGGTTGCGCTGCCGTTGTCCTTGGCAGGCTTCGGATACATGATGGAAGCGATGTTTTTCACATCTTTGTAGGTATAGACGGGATTGCGTCGAATGTAGGTACAGGGATTCCAACGATGTGAAACCAAGGGTGCATTTGGATTTCGTTCGTGTTCCGGCATACGTCCGCCCGGGTTAAACAAAAACACTTCCTGACCATGTGCTGCACGGTAGCCGCCGGTAATCAGGAAGTTTTCCAATTTGGGATCAAAAACCACCATGCTGTCGCGGTAATGCAGGCAGTTCGGAATAACGATGCCGACACCTTTACCGGAACGGGTCGGCGCGGCCAAATACAAAAATTCGTTGCCTGACCAACGTAGGTAGTTGTTGCCGTATTTGCCGATTAACAAGTCAGGTGCTTCGTCAGGTTTAAATTCCTTTCTCAAAAGCCCGTGCTTGACAATTTCTGAACGGTTGGCAAAACGCGCCGAACCGTGCAGCTCGCGTTTAGGTTTCATCAACATACCGGCAAACATGATCAAAAAAACCACCGTCGGTATCAATAGGGCAAGACCGGCAGACACTTGAAACGCTGTCAGATAATCAGGAGGGAGGCGGTCATAATATTTCCAATAACGGTAAAGCATTCCGATCGACGGTTCTGTCTTCAGATTCATCCAACCTGAAAATACGACACTGCCCAAATATAGACCGCCTGCCAATGCAGCAGGGACGGTTACGGCAAGTACGGCAATCAGGGTCAGCAGTTTCTTTTTCATATTCAAACCTCAAACAAAAAGCCCGCTCCCGGCGGGCAACGTTCTCAGACGACCTCACAAATAATCGGGCAGTCCGGTCGGGGCGGCGACCGACGGCTGGCGTGTATGGATAATCTGCATCTCGGCAACGATGATTTCATGCGCTGTCCGTTCAATTTGCTGCCGGTCTTTATAAATACGGGACTGGAATTTGCCGATGACAAAAATACAGTCCCCCTTTTTCATATACTTGCAAACCGTTTCCGCCTGTTTGTCGTACAGCACGGCGGTAAACCATTCGATTCGTTCCCGTAAATCATTTTTTTCCCTGTCGCGCCATTTTTCGGTATAGGCAATGGAGAGGGTTGTCGTCGCTTTCCCATTAGGCAGATAACGCAATTCCGGGTCTTTACCTAGATTTCCCATGACTTCGACTTTGTTCAGATATGGCATGATGTTTCCTTTTCTTATTGTGAATATCCACGCATGGCGTAGTATTTCTCGACCGGATCAAAATAGAGTTCGGTCATGTGGGTTTTCTCAAAATAGGCGACGACATCGATACTGGATTTGACGGAATTGAGGATATAGTCGTAATCCATCGTTCTGCCGGTTGCCGACTCTTTCGCCAGTTGCGCGATACGATAGTGGACGCTTCGTGCATCGTTGGCGTGGACTGACATTAGACCGCCCGGGTGTCCGGTGTTTAGAAGCGAGATGTAATCCCAAGCCTCGTCGCCCCGCAGCTCGGTCAAGAATACACGGTCGGGTTTTAAACGCATACAGGCGGCAATCAGCATTTTTGCCGTGATGTGTCCCTTGTAGAACAGATGGGCATGGTTGGGATGCTTGGGCAAATCCAGTTCGTGTGTGTCTTCCAGTGTGATGATGCGGGTTTCCGGCGGAACGAGGTCGGATAGGGCTTTGGTAAACGTCGTCTTGCCGGAGCCGGTGCCGCCTACCATACATATGTTGAGTTTGTGTTTGATGGCCAAGGCGAAAAAGGCATTCATATTACGGTTTGCCTTGTGTTCCAGCATCTCATATTGCCAGGGCTGGAGCTGCACATCGTGTGGCAGCTTCATCTTGTCGGAAATATCCCGATAATATTTGCTGTCCATCTCCATTTCGCCAAGATTGAGGTCGTCTGAAACCCCATAGGCAGATACGTCGTGGAAGCGATTAACGCGTTCCGTATTGATATAGTCGTCCAACGAAAAGCGTGTCTGCGACGGTTTGCGGAAGGCATAGACGATGGTTTTGTCTTCGCAAGAAGGCGGTATCATGATATGCCCGCGTTCGCCGTCAGGGAGCGTAACGGAATGGATGGGCTGCTCCATGCTGATATGTTTACTGTTATAGGTACATAACGCCGTAGCAAGTTGAGTCAGGATCGGCAATGTTAAACGGTCGTCTTCTATCCGTTCAAAACCGGCTGATGTTTCCAAAAAGACTTCGCGTTCGCGGTTAATCAGTACTTCGGTTACGCCTTCGCGGTTGAGATAGTCGTCCAAGCCCGTTTTGGCCATCAAGTTACGGACAACCGCATCAGAATGGATTGATGCCTGCCCGTTAAAAGGTTTCGGATTTTGTGTCATTTGGAATTTGGCTTTCATAAAAAACCTGCTCCCGAAGGAGCAGGTCGTCTTAATCAGTATCCGTAAGGATTGACCAATTCATACACGTTACTGAAATCGACATCCCGAGCGACCATGATGTTAATCAACGTGCCCTGATTAATTGTGCCGGTTGGCGGAATATTAATACTGTTTTTCAGGGCTTCAGTTGCCATCTGTTGCGCGGCTTCAGTCGTATTTTCATAGGATATATGATTATTGCTGCCGGAGGGGCGGTTTTGGCGGTTACTGAAAGCATCTCCAACATCACCTATCATGCTAATCATGAGTGCCCCACCAAAACGCCGCCAAAAATGATATTTCACATAGGCGGCATGGCCGCTCTCGCCTAATGCTCCAGCCCCGGGACTGGCCAACGGCACTTTCACACCCGATGGAGTTTCCAGTTCGTTCCATAAAACGAAGACCCGTGCCTGACCTTGTAACAGGGCGGATGTCTGTTCGCCGATGATTTTGCTGCCACGTTCGATCAGAAGGGTTTTCCCGTTGGCGGAATATACATCTTTTGACACGATGCAGCGGGTAAAGCCCGGCTGGGTCGTTACAATTTTGGTATCCAGTCCGCAGCGGATATTTGTGCCTTTGGCAAGCAAGTAGGTTAAATCTCCGCGCTGTTGCGCTTTAACTGATGCCGTCGTTGTGGCATTCAGGCGTGAACCGAAACCATTGCCACTGCTACCTGATAACGGACTATTGCCTTCCGCTTCGCTAAATAAGCTCGAACCAGTTGTATTCATCTGTTGACCGCCTTCTGACGAAGGACTGCCCAAAGAGACGGGACGAGTATTTTCTGACATATCGCCTTCCAAGTTGGCCATCACATTGCCACTCATTTTCCGGTCTTGGGGCGTTTGTTTTGGTTGGCCATCAGCCGGCAATGTTCCGAGATCGGGTTGTTCAACAGGTATTTCGGCAGGTTGACCGCCTGCCGGTTGAACTTGAGAGGCTGCTTCAGTCTTCACCTCTGAGGCCACACCTTCGGGAGCGGCTTCGGAAGCTGCCTGTTGTTCAAACAGGGCAAGTTCAGCTTTGTCTCGATCGAAGTTTTTACCTTTTGTTGTTTCAGGAGCGGATGCCGCCTGTGGTTGCGACGCTTCAGCATCTTCGCTGCCGCCCGTCATGCCAATCAAGCCCGATACAACTACACCTGCTGCAAGAATACCTACACCTGCGAATAACACTTTACGCATATTGTTGGGCGCCGTGGAATTGAGGTTCAGCGGCATACCGGGTTCGATTTTTTCGTTCTTGACGGATTGGGACAGAGCTTCGGGTTTTGTGTAGTCGCCGTTTTCTACCGTATTCGGTTGACCCTGTTCCTGATTTTTACGTTTGAATTTGTCTAAGATTTTCATCTGCCATCCTTCTCTATGCGTACTGAGTCTCGGCTGCCTGCCCCTGTACGGTTGAAAGAGCCTTTTTCGTTAAAACTGCGGTTTTCCAAACCCAAAACCGATTTGCCCAAGCGCAATACAAAATGTTTGGCCGTTTCATGGATAACCACGGTATCGCCGTCCACATGGCTGTTGAGCAGCATTTCCGAACCGTCGTCCATCACCTTGTAAATCAGCGGCAGCTCACGGCCGTTATCGAAGCTGAAATAAGTAAAGCGGCCGTTGTCGTAGGCCGCTGTCGGTGCAAGTGTCTTATCACCTTTACCCCAATAGTTGTAATTGTGCCGCGCGTTGGGGCGGTGTCCCGCCGCTTTGAGTTTTTCCAAAGCCTTTGCCTGTTTCTGTGCTTCGGCGCGGGCTTTGTAAGCCGCCGTGTCGGGATAGACGAACCGCAATATATAGGTTGGTTTTTGCACATATTTGCCGTTTTTCTTGCCGGTCAGCGATAGGTCGAAGGCATACGTCCGTTTTTTGTTGGTCGTAATCAACATATTCGTGGCAGGTGCGGAAGCAACCGGTTTCATGTAGAGGTTGTTGCCCCGTGCTGCCAAGTTCCACGCTGCGGCATCACCCATACCCAAGCCACTGGTCGGATCACCAGTCAACAGCTCGCCATCTTCGAGTTGGATTAAAACTGCCTCACCAATGCGTGCATGGATATGGATAACGTCATCGGGATTGTACATAACGGTTTGGATACGGCCGTCTTTAGCAGACCCTTTTGGGATGGATACCGCGCCGGATACCGCAGGCAAGAACCCCATCAGCAACAATGCTGTCAGTTTCATATTTAAATTCATCGTTAACCCTTTCTGTTATGGCGCGGTTTCCGGATCGACGCGATAACTTTTGACAATAAAGCCCAGCGGATTGATACGTCGGGCTTCTTCACTCATAGGCTGGTTCGCGTATTCATAACCTATCGTTGCGATCATGTTCTGCACGGGAATTTCCTGATTTAAATCCCCCGATACCGGCACCATACGTTTTTCAAAACGGACTTGTGCGGTGTTACCGATAAAGGTCACGGCTTTCACTTTTGCGACAACTTTATATTGGTTTTTCAGAACCTTATGTGGAGCCTGCGGATTGTCATTGTAAATTTTGGCATAAGCAGCCTGTGTTTCCGGAGAACTCATCAACATGACTGCATCGTAGCTATCTTGTATCGTTACCCAGTCATAGCTTTCACGGAGTTGGACGTAACGTGTCAACCAGTGTTTATCCATAACTTCGCCGTAGGATTGTTCCTGATTTTTCATCATCGTTACGACTTCCGTTAGCCCGGTGTTGTTATCGACCTTGATTACATAAGGCCGTGACTCTTTTAAAGGTGTCAAACCTGCTACTGCTCCAACTGCCAAGCCTGTAATCAAGAGGCATGCACCACTGATGCGCCATGCTATTTTTGCGTTTTTGTGGACACGCACAATTTCCGCACTTTCAAAACCCTTGGCGGCATTGATAAATTCATTAGCCATCTTGTTATTGACAGCTTGTTTTGATTTTTCAGACATCGTTTACCCTCTTGTTTGCAAAGTTGAATTGATTGGAAACGGCGAGCCATGCGGCTTCGGTGGTTTATTTCCGGAGCAGGCACAGAGTGCGATGGAAAGGGAAAGAAGAAGGATGGTTTTCATGGGGATTTCCTTTGATTTATGAATCGATAAGCCCAAAAAAACACCCCGATTGGGGTGTGATTCTTAGGTAGATTAATAGGTTGTTGAGTGATATTGCGTTTTTTGAATATTGAAACGATTATCATCGGTTAGAGAAAGAGTTGTACGAAAGTTGTCAATTTTGACTTTCTCTTTAGGCGGAATGTGGATGTCGGTTGATACTGCCGACACATAATAACCCTGTTTGTCATAAATAGGAACGGACACATTAACCACAATCAGACGATTGGTTTTGTTTAAAGCCTCACCAGTAAAGGTTATATCTGCCTGTGGAATCGCCCCCTTATAACTGCCACCCCTTTGGACAACAAGCATTTTCAAGTTTTTTAATTCGTATTGAGCTGTAGATTTACTGCCTAAAGACAAAATGTCTTTAGCCTGACCTGCTCCCGAACTGGCCATACCTGAATTGATGCCCGCCAAAGTACCATTGATAGCGCTGAGGCCGTCAGTCAGTTCAGCACAGGCACTCAAGCCCAAACTCAGGGTTGTTATAGCAGCAAATTTAGTAATCTTGCGATAATCCATATTTAAACCCTTAGAGTATTAATCATCAAAACGAACCGGTACCGGTCGGTCAAGCAGTTTAAAAAATAATCCAAAAATCGATAAACCGATACATAGCCCGGCTAATCTGGCCAAAGAACTTTCCATCAAGTTGCCGAACATACCGATAAACATCAATGTGCCCACAGAAAGCAACAACATCCACCAAAGCATTTTAGTTACGAAAGTCATGATCATATTTTCCTAAAATTGGGTTATTTCGGTTTGACTTTCCCTCCACCGGGAAGTTTCACACCTTTTGCCCATCTTGCCACAGACATAACGGTTCGACTGAAACCGTTTACAGATGCCCCACCCGTTAAAGCGGAAGAAATCGAAGGAATACTCCAGGCAACCAAAATAAAAATTGTTGTTGATAGGAAAAAGAGCGGAATCAAGCCGACTACCTGAGCAACTGATCCAATTTCTCCAACTACAGCTCTTTCTAATTGGTTCTTGAAAAAATCATTCTGCAATGCACCTAGAATAACGTAAAACACTACTGTAACTGAGTAATTGAGGATTTGTCCTATCCAATTCATGCCCCACTGCCGTGTTGCAGGAAACAGCATTGAACCTATAAACAAAGGTCCGATGACGATTACCATCGCCAATGATAGTTTGGCAATTAGGTAATAAGCAAATGTAATGAGAAAGAACAAATAAGCCAATATAACAGCAAACCCACCACCAATATAAAGCATCAGCTTATCTGATACTTGTAACATATCCAATGAAGCGGCATACGCAAAAATATTCTCCATCATCTTTAAGATATTGTTGCTTTGGGTATCCAACGCGCTTGCAGTATAGGTTGAAGTCCCCAACAATCCACTCAGATTTTCGGGCAACATCCACATGATATTGGCGAGTTTCTGATACTGACTGGAATTGAAAGCAAAAGCAATAATAAGCAACCAGCCGAACATGCGCTTGCCCAAATCCACGACATTTTCATCAAACCCCCGTTTGTAATAGTCAAACGCGACCAACAGGATATAAATCCCAAAGCCGATTTGAAAAACCGGAGCAATACCGCTGATCATGTTGTTTGATTTATGGAACAGATTAGTTCCCATACCGTTTAGTAGAAAGTTGGCGAGTTCGGAAAAATAAGAAGTTGTTTCCATAATTTGCCCTATTTTATTTAGTGCTGCATTCGCTTATTCCCGAATACAGCACGATAAAGCTACTACTGATTGCAGACCACATAGTTGCGGTCACGGATATGGCGTGCCATACAAGCTTCACGGGAAGCATACTGGCGCTGTTCGATTTCTTGTTGTCGTTTATACAACCGATCGAGCATATCCAGCTTGGTTTGATTGTTGGCGATTTTTGCCTGTTCCACAGAAATGCGGTTTTGCAGGTCAGTAGCGGCTTTGATGTCTTGTGTATTGTTGACTTCGTCCATCAAGCGCGACAGAGATTTAAGTTGTGTCTCCATCGAGTTAAAGACTTTTTCCATCTCCTTCATGTTATGCACAGCCATTCGTTGCGCCGTTTCGGGGTTATAAGCCTTACTATTAATTACAGACTTATAGTCGATATTTTTTGCGCCTTTATAAATCTCGCTCCACTCGGACGGAATTTGGTCTTTAACCGTATCCTTCAAAAGGTTGCCCATGTTGCGAGAGCCGGTCATTGCCTTGAACTGTTTGACCTGCTGTTCGAACTGACGCTTCATTTCTGTAAGTTGCTTGCCCATTTCAAGCATTTCTTTGGCAAAGTTTTTTTCACGCTGGGCTGCGGCCGCTCCGTCGGTAACGGGGATTCCGGCAGTTGACACAAGTGGCACTGAAGCCAAACTTACAGCCAGCAATACCGAGCAGACTGTTTTTTTCAAATGGATCTTCATTTTGAACTCCTAATTAAAAACCGCCAGTAGGCGGAAATAAAAAAGGCCGTCTGATATTTCAGACGACCTTCGTAATAAAGATGAATATCATGCGACATGGGCTTTCTTCCGTTCGCGGCGTTCCTGTACTGCCTCAACAAACGAACGATACCAAACATCCGGATTTTCACTGCCAACATCCTTCATCACCCGATACAACAACTCCACGTTGTCAGATGATCCAGAAAGAAATGCCATTTCATCCTGAAAACCGTACAAATCCAACATGGCGAATGCCGACTGTTTCGACTGCTTAACCAAGAATGTGCGGCTTTCCAACGAGAGTTTGGACAATTCCTCAAACTCTTTTACCGTCAGGCCGCAACGTTCGTAGCTGTTTTCATACTCGGCATCAGGGTTTGGCAAGAAGATTTTGGTCGGCGTTTGCTGAACAATGGCGGGGAATATCGGACAGGAAATAGCATCTTCCGGCGATTGCGACACCAAAATCAGCCAGCCGCCGCGTTTGCGGTCGGTTTTCAGAATTTTGAGCATGATGTCCTGCAATGCCTCAAATCGGGCAGCATACCAAAATTCTTCAATGATGGAGGCAAGGATGCCGTCTTCTTTGGCAACTTTGTCCATCATGATATTTCGCAGGTGGAACATATACGCTAAAACCGGAGCGGTCGGCGGATAGTCGTCCTTCAGAATATCGGTCAGGTCAAAGCCGACACGGTAGAACTGTTCAGCATCAAACAGGTTTGTCGGGTTGTCCAAGCACCATGCGAACCGTCCGCCTTCACTTTCGCACCATTTGGACAGGCGCATACGCAGTGAGTTGGGATCAGGAACGACGGGAATACTTTGTAACAGATGGCTGAAACGACGATGCTCATAGTTCATGTTGAACATCGTATCGACAGCGGCCTGAATCTCCTTTTCCTCCGTCGCCGTGAGTTTGCCGTTCTCGTCTGCGCCGCACATACCAACCAAGCTGTACAAGAATTCACGGTTTGACGGCGTATCGGGCAGTTGGAAAGGGTTTAACCCGGTCGGAACTCCAGCTTCCAACGCAAAATACGAGCCGCCAATGGCACGGATAAATATCTCCATGCCCCGGTCTAAGTCCATCACGAACATATAAGGGTTGAAACGTTCGGTAAACGCCATCATGGCTGTTTGCAGCGTAGTTTTACCCGTACCGGTTGCACCCAGTATCAGCGTGTGTCCGGCGATTTTTTCTCCGAGGCTGTCCTCCTTCAGGTTTGAAAAATGGAAGTTGAAGTCATAAATCGTTTTGGACGTGGTTTGCAGCGGCATAATTGCGGAACCATCGCCAATCGGATTACCCTGTTTTTTGCCGTGCGAATAGTTGTGTATGCCGAAGGTTGTCGCAAAGTTTGTTGTCGTTTTCGGGAAAGAGCGGGGCTTTTCCTTGCTGCCCGGCACTTGGCTGAAAAACGTCGCAGGAGCGGAAAGTCCCGCCTTGGTAAAGCGATAACCGCCCGCATTCAGGAATGTGGAATAGGCACGCGCACCGTTTGCCGCCGCCTCTTCCGCCGTCTTACCGTACACGACCAACGCCGCATGATAGTCGCCGAACATCAGTTCGCCCGATACCAGCAAGCCCTGACCTTGTTGTAACTCTTCCTGTTGTGCGGTAGCTTTGTCATTGACCGATGTCAGGTTGTTGAGCTGCTTCCTGATTTCACCCTGCATATCATACGGATTGATGAATACGAGGCTTTGCGTGAATGTGAATTCACACGGCAAGCGCAGGATTGATGTCAAAATCTTAGGCTTGCTGACACCGAAGTCCTTCAGATCGAACATCTGCGCGAACTTGCGCGTTCCGTTTTGTGCACGGATTTCGCACAAATCCGATCCGAAATGCAGATTAGCACCAGGAATGGTCTGATAGGCATCACCAACCGATAGCGGAATCTCTTCCCTTGTTCCATTAATCAGACTACCGAAAAACGAGTACACCTCCGAGAAGGCAACACCGTTTTCATTCTGATAGGCAGTCAGAAGATACGGATCATAGGGTTCGAGTGCACGCATCAGAATCTGAATTTGTTCTTCTGCCTCTTTAATCCCTGCTTCCAAATGGTCGAACTTAATCAAAACCGTCAGATGGAACACGTTTTCAAAATAATCCGCTTCCTGAAAGCGTTTCAGATACTTATCGGCAAACTGCTGACAGAAGGCCGTCCGAAACTTGTATTCACGGTCAAAGACAATCTTTTGGCGTTGCAGCGTTCCCCACACCGCCAAACGGTTGCCCAAGGTTTTGCCCATACCGGCGAGCAGGTTGCGTAACGATACAAACTGCGTGAACAGGTGCTTGTCGTCCACACCATCAAACGGCAGGCCTTCCATCCTGATGACGAAGGCGAGATGTCCCGTTTTGTAATTAACGATGTTGTTTGTGACGTGTTGGCAGATTTTCGGTAGAAAATCCGACTGTGCCGGTTGCGCTTTTAGAGCGTTGCTCAAAAAATCGCTGATAATCACTTTGTTGTCTCCCGAATTTTGTGGCGAGAATGGTATTGGTACCGTTGAACATTTTGGCATTTCGACGACGTAAGAAATATTTCGTTTCATAGAAATAAATCCTCAATGCCTGATCGTCGTTCTTACTGATGGTGTATAGGAAGGCCAAAACCGGCAAAGGCAACAGCAGAAAATATAATGCCCTTCCTTCAAGAAAGGGCAGTGTTGCCATTGTCAAGATGACGGCAGCTAAACCACAAACGGCCAAAGCCGGTAGAGGAATTCCTAAAACCATCGCACGCCTATTCAAGCCGTTGAAGGTCGCCTGTTCGGTATGGATGTCTTCTTTTTTCACTTGAGAACCTCCAACTTTTAGCCCACTTTCATACTACCGCCTTTTGTAAACAGCCAAGTGCCAACGGCAATAGCAGCACCGGCAAACACAATCCATAAACAGGTTTCTAAAACATCCCCCCATGTCTTTCTTGCCCCGAATCCTTGTGCCGCCTGCCAAACAAGGGCAATAGTGGCGACAACGCCGACAAGCGTGTAGATGGCCGTTCGGACACTTATAGCCATAGAAGAAACGTCACTACTAAACCCGTCCGCTAATGCCGTTTGTGCCATTGCCAACAAAGCAACTGTTATAACGGTTTGGGTATTACTACCCGCTTTTTTGATGTTATTCATCATCGTTTTTCCTTTTTACGAAAACAAAAAAACCGCTTAAAGCGGCAATAAAAAAGCCCGAAGGCAGTTAAAACTCTTTGAATACATCCCATTCCGCGTATCGCTTGGCGGGTGCTTGGGCTGCTACTTTAACTATGTTTTCAGACGAGTTGTCAGATCGGGCAACAGCAGGTATAGGTTTCAACTTGAAAGGTTGAACAGGACTTGATGCCAGAACTGTACGGCTGCCGCTCAAGCGCGCGTAACGCGCTTTGACATCTCTGACGTAGTGTTGTGTTTCCCGATAAGGCGGTATGCCACCATATTTTCGCACTGCCCCTTCACCGGCGTTGTAGCCGGCCAGCACCAAATCAAGATTGCAGCCGTGAATACTGGATTTGTCAGGAAAGTGGTTACATAAAAAACGCAGGTAACGAGTACCTGCGATGATGTTTTGTTCCGGATCGTAGAGATGTTTTGGATTCACCCCCATTCTTGCGGCCGTCGGCGGTATAACCTGTAACAAACCTCTGGCGTTTTTATTAGATATTGCGAAACGATTACCTGAGCTTTCTCGTCCCATAACCGCCCATACAATGTTTTTGTCTAATCGTTGCAAAGCGGCATGCTTTTCCACCAAAGCCTCATATTGTGGGTACGGGGCGGCGGCAATCGCTGATGTTTGGTAAAAAGCAAAGAGTGATGTTGTCAGTATCAATATTTTCTTCATGTTTTTTTCACATCCCATTTCTCGGCAGGGGACACCTGCCAATCATTTACATAACGGATACGGCCGCCTTGAACAGAGTGATACCGTTTTCCATAAACAAAAACTTTCAAACGACCGTCAGACATGGTTTTCAACACATTGCAGTACATCAAGTAATCAATCCGAGACCGGCTATTCAATGAATGCGAACATTTAAGAAGATGCGAACCGTTCCAACCATCCGGTTGTTCCTTACGAATTGTTCTACCCATTACTTATCCTTTATTTTTTCTGAAAAAAAAAACGAAAAGCGAAGCAAATTGATTAAAAATGCTTGGATTTTCGTTCTTTGGAGTGTGTCCGGTTTGTGCCGTGATAAGGCAAAATCAGACTGTATCAGACTGAAGGTGCTGGCTTCAACTCTGTTTAGAAACAATTAGTTATATTATATTTTTTGGACTTTTAATCCGTTGGTCGAGCGTTCGAATCGCTCACGACCCACCAAATATCAAAACCTGCTTTGAAAAAAGCAGGTTTTTTTATGTTCTCCGGAATAATCTACTTCCCCTGTAAATATGCTAAATATACTTGTATGCCAGGCAATTTAAGCATAGACTAAAACTACACGCGACTACAACAACAGGAGAACTTAAAATGAAACAATTGGCCATGTACATCAACGGACGCTTTGAAAACGATTTCAACGGCGAATGGCGCGACGTATTGAACCCTTCCACTGAAGAGGCCATCGCCCGCGAACCCAAAGGCGGCAAAGCGGACGTTGACCGTGCCGTAGCGGCGGCGCGTGCGGCGCAACCGGCATGGGAGCGGCTGCCTGCGGTCGAACGCGGCGCGTATTTGCGCAAAATCGCCCAAGGCATACGCGAACGCGCCGACGAGTTGACCGACACCATCGTTGCCGAAGGTGGTAAAACCAAAGACTTGGCGCGCGTGGAAGTCATGTTTACCGCCGACTATCTCGATTATCAAGCCGAATGGGCGCGCCGTTACGAAGGCGAAATCATCCAAAGCGACCGTCCGCGTGAAAACATTTTATTGTTCAAACGTCCGCTGGGCGTCGTGGCAGGCATCCTGCCGTGGAACTTCCCCTTCTTCCTGATTGCCCGCAAAATGGGGCCTGCTTTGGTAACGGGCAACACCATCGTCGTCAAACCCAGCAGCGTAACCCCGATCAACTGCCACATCTTCGCCGAAATCGTCGATGCGGTCGGACTGCCTGCAGGCGTGTTCAACGTGGTGAACGGTCCGGGTGCGGAAATCGGCAATGCCCTGTCCGCCCATCCGCAAGTCGATATGGTCAGCCTGACCGGCTCCGTTGAAGCAGGCCGCCAAGTGATGGAAGCCGCTTCCGCCAACATCACCAAAGTCTCATTGGAACTCGGCGGCAAAGCGCCCGCTATCGTTTTGAAAGACGCGGATTTGGACTTGGCAGTGAAATCCATCTTGGCTTCGCGCGTCGGCAACACCGGTCAAATCTGCAACTGCGCCGAGCGCGTCTATGTCCACAGCAGCCTGAAAGACGCGTTCATTGAAAAAATGACCGCCGCCATGAAAGGCGTGCGCTACGGCAATCCTGCCGAAGCCGAAGCAGGCGCGCTGGAAATGGGTCCGCTGATTGAAGAGCGCGCCGTCAAAGCCGTTGCCGAAAAAGTGGAACGCGCCGTCAAACAAGGGGCGACGCTGGTTTGCGGCGGCAAACGCGCCGAAGGACGCGGCTATTTCTTCGAGCCGACCCTGCTGACCGACACCGACAACAACATGGACATCATGAAGGAAGAAACCTTCGGCCCTGTCCTGCCTGTTTCCACTTTCGACACGCTCGACCAAGTCATCGCCTTGGCAAACGACTGCGAATTCGGTCTGACCAGCTCCGTTTACACCACCAACCTGAACGAAGCCTTCTACGTCACCCGCCGCCTGCAATTCGGCGAAACCTACATCAACCGCGAAAACTTCGAAGCCATGCAGGGCTTCCACGCGGGCTGGAAAAAATCCGGTATCGGCGGCGCGGACGGCAAACACGGTTTGGAAGAATATCTGCAAACCCAAGTCGTTTATCTGGAAACCAATATTTAACTACCGATATTAGCCTCAGTTAAACGAAATGCCGCCTGCAACCGATTTTCGGGTTTCGGGCGGCATTTTTGCCTTTATAGAAAAAAACACCGACATCGCGTAAAATATGCGCAAATTTTGTGATTCAATCAGGTCGTCTGAAACAGATTGCGCCTGATTTATTTTTCCGGAAAACACCATGAGCGAACAAAACAATCCGCAAACCGAGCCGCAGTTGGACGAAAACCAAATCATCGCCCTGCGCCGCGAAAAACTGCACAACATCCGCCAACAGCGCATTGCCTATCCCAACGACTTCAAGCGAGACAGCTTTGCCGCCGATTTGCACGCCCAATACGGCGAAATCAGCAAAGAAGAACTCGACCCGCAAGCCGTTCCCGTCAAAATTGCCGGCCGCATGATGCTCAAACGCCAAATGGGCAAGGCGAGCTTCGCCACCATCCAAGACGTGACCGGACAAATCCAGCTTTATCTGAACAACAAAGGCGTGAGTCAGGAAGTTTTGGACGATTTCAACCATTGGGACTTGGGCGACATCGTCGGCGCGGAAGGTACTTTGTTCAAAACCAACCACGGCGAATTGACCGTGCGCGTATCCGACATCCGCCTGCTGTCCAAATCCCTGCGCCCGCTGCCCGACAAACACAAAGGCTTGAGCGATCAGGAAACCAAATACCGCCAACGCTACGTCGATTTGATTGCCAACGAAGAATCGCGCAATACGTTTATCAAACGCAGCCAAATCATCCAATCCGTGCGCAATTTCATGGTGAACGAGCATTATCTCGAAGTCGAAACCCCGATGATGCACCCGATTCCCGGCGGCGCGACGGCGAAACCGTTCGTGACCCACCACAACGCCTTGGACATCCCGCTCTACCTGCGCATCGCCCCCGAGCTGTATCTGAAACGCCTGGTGGTCGGCGGTTTGGAGCGCGTGTTTGAAATCAACCGCAGCTTCCGCAACGAAGGCATGTCCGTGCGCCACAACCCCGAATTCACCATGATTGAATTCTACGAAGCCTTCTCCGACTACGAACGCATGATGCAGATGGCGGAAGACATCATCCGCAACGCATCGCGCACGGTCAACGGCACGGCGAAAATCAGCTACAACGGCAAAGAAGTCGATTTGGAAAGCCCGTTTGAACGCCTGACCATTCTCGAAGCCATCAAAAAATACAATCCACACTACACCGACGAGCAGTTGAACGATGCGGAGTGGCTGAAAAAAGAAATCGTCAAACACGGCGAAAGCCTGCCGCCGTCCCCCGGCATCGGCAGCCTGCAACTTGCCCTGTTTGAAGGTTGTGCCGAGGGCAAACTGTGGAACCCGACCTTCATCGTCGATTACCCGGTCGAAGTTTCCCCGTTGGCACGCGCTTCGGATACGAAACAAGGACTGACTGAGCGTTTCGAATTGTTCGTTGTCGGTCGCGAGCTGGCAAACGGCTATTCCGAGTTGAACGACCCCGAAGACCAAGCCGAACGCTTCAAAGCGCAAGTGGCGCAAAAAGACGCGGGCGACGACGAAGCCATGCACTACGATGCCGACTACATCCGCGCGATGGAATTCGGCCTGCCGCCGACAGGCGGTTGCGGCATCGGCATCGACCGCCTGGTGATGCTGCTGACCGATTCGCAAACCATCCGCGACGTGATTTTGTTCCCGCAAATGCGTCCCGAATAAGGTAGGCAGATAATAAAGAAAAGGTCGTCTGAAAACCGGAAGATTGGTTTTCAGACGACCTTTGTCGTTTTTGTACCACTTTGTAACTTTGATTAACCTATATCGATTTCTCATGAAATTCAGAAGAGAATGGGAAATTTCACTTCAGACGACCCAAACGGATTGAATAGCCAAGATTTACACGGTAAACTTATACAATTAAAAAATTTTATGATTTACTCACTATGAAACCCGCCTTCGACATAAAGTCAGCCCGGCTTGACGTACTGGCTATTCACCTGCATACCGCAGACTTGACCGAACTGGAAGAATTTTTGCGCCAGCGCGCCGGTCAGTATCAAGAATTGGATATTGTTCCTTTTGTTTTAGACGTACAGGATTTCGATCATCCCGAGTCATTGGACATCGGAGCTATGCTGACCCTTTTTGCCCGTTATGGCATGCAGATTTTAGGGCTGCGCCATGAAAGTGAAAGTTGGTCGTCTTTTGCTGCACGTTATCATTTGGTTTTCAGCCGCAGCGACAAATCCGAGCCGCAACAACCCAAAATCAACCAAGAGCCTGCCCCTGTTCAGGCAACCGTCATCAATAACCCGACCGTCCTCATCAGCACCCCCGTCCGCACCGGACAGCAGGTTTATGCGGAAAACGGCGACCTTATCGTAACCGGCATCGTCAGTGAAGGTGCGGAACTCATTGCCGACGGAAACATTCACGTCTATGCACCCATGCGCGGCAGGGCGCTGGCAGGCGCGAAAGGCAACACCAACGCGCGCATCTTTATTCACTCCATGCAGGCGGAGCTGGTCTCCGTAGCGGGGATCTACCGCAATTTCGAACAAGACCTGCCCGACCACCTGCACAAAAAAGCCGTACAGGTTTCATTGCAAGACAACCGTTTGGTTATCAGCGCAATCGACACAGATTAACCGTTCCAAAATTTGAAAGGAAATATCGTGACAAAAATCATCGTAGTAACATCAGGTAAAGGCGGCGTAGGTAAAACCACGACCAGCGCCAGTATTGCAGCCGGATTGGCATTGCGAGGCCACAAGACTGCCGTTATCGACTTTGACGTCGGTTTGCGTAACCTCGATCTGATTATGGGTTGCGAACGACGCGTTGTGTATGACCTGATTAACGTCATCCAGGGTGAAGCCACGCTCACCCAGGCACTGATTAAAGACAAAAACTGCGAAAACCTCTTCATTCTGCCTGCATCGCAAACCCGCGACAAAGACGCACTGACCCGTGAAGGCGTTGAGAAAGTCATGCAGGAATTGAGCAGTGACAAAATGGGATTCGAATACATCATCTGCGACTCTCCCGCCGGTATTGAACAGGGCGCATTGATGGCACTCTACTTCGCCGACGAAGCCATCGTTACAACCAACCCCGAAGTATCCAGCGTCCGCGACTCCGACCGTATCTTGGGCATCCTGCAAAGCAAATCCCGCAAAGCCGAACAAGGCGGCACAGTTAAAGAACACCTGCTGATTACCCGCTATTCTCCCGAACGCGTCAACAAAGGCGAAATGCTGTCCGTACAAGATATTTGCGACATCCTGCGCATCCCGCTCATCGGTGTCATTCCCGAATCGCAAAACGTCCTGCAAGCATCCAATGCCGGCGAACCCGTCATCCACCAAAACAGCGTTTCCGCTGCCGAAGCCTACAAAGACGTCATCGCGCGCCTCTTGGGTGAAAACCGCGAAATGCGTTTCCTTGAAGCTGAGAAAAAAGGCTTCTTCAAACGACTGTTCGGAGGCTAAGCCATGTCATTAATAGATATGTTGTTTGGCAGAAAGCCGAAAACCGCCGCCGTCGCGCGCGACCGCCTGCAAATCATCATTGCCCAAGAACGCGCTCAAGAAGGAAAGGCTCCCGACTACCTGCCGACCCTGCGCAAAGAATTACTGGAAGTATTGTCCAAATACGTCAACGTTTCCCTGGACGACATCCGCATTTCCCAAGAAAAGCAGGACGGTATGGACGTTCTCGAATTGAACATCACCCTGCCTGAACAAAAAACGGAACAGAAAAAGGCTTAACACATGACCTTGACCGAATTGCGTTACATCGTAGCCGTCGCGCAGGAGCGTCATTTCGGACGTGCCGCGCGCCGCTGCTTTGTCAGCCAGCCCACCCTTTCCATCGCCATCAAAAAGCTGGAAGAAGAGCTGTCGGTATCCCTGTTTGACCGCAGCAGCAACGACATCATCACCACCGAAGCGGGCGAGCGCATCATTGCCCAAGCCCGTCGCGTGTTGGAAGAAGCCGAGCTGATCAAGCACCTTGCCAGCGAAGAGCAAAACGAATTGGAAGGCGCATTCAAACTCGGTCTGATTTTTACCGTCGCCCCCTACCTTCTGCCCAAGCTCATCATTTCCCTGCGCGAAACCGCGCCGAAAATGCCCCTGATGCTCGAAGAAAACTACACGCACATCCTGACCGAATCGCTCAAACGCGGCGACGTCGATGCCATCGTAGTCGCAGAACCCTTCCAAGAGCCGGGTATCGTCACCGAGCCTTTGTATGACGAGCCTTTCTTCGTCATCGTCCCCAAAGGACACCATTTCGAAGAACTCGATGCCGTTACCCCGCAGATGTTGGGCGAAGAGCAGGTCTTGTTGCTGACGGAAGGCAACTGTATGCGCGACCAAGTTTTATCAAGCTGTTCCGAGCTGGCCGCCAAGCAGAAAATCCAAGGTCTGACCAACACCCTGCAAGGCAGCTCCATCAACACTATCCGCCACATGGTTGCCAGCGGTCTCGCTATCAGCGTCATGCCCGCTACAGCATTGACCGAAAACGACCATTTGCTGTTCAGCATCATCCCGTTTTCAGGCTCCGTACCGCACCGCCGCGTCGTTTTGGCATACCGTCGAAACTTCGTCCGCCCCAAAGCATTGACTGCTTTGCGGACTGCCATCCTCAATTCCCATCTTCACGGCGTAAGTTTTGTGAAGGAATAAAAGGGCGTTGTTATAAAATTTAGATGGAGACTGATTAATACCACCTGACATTTTATCAAACAAGATTAATCCTGATTACAACCTTGTATAGTCAAAACAAAAGGATGAATTTTCAATGAATAAGATTGCATTGTCGGTATTGATGTTATTGCTTGTTTAGGGTTGCGTTTATCCAAACATGACTACACCATCATCGCAGATTGCGACAGCTTATATCTCAAGTGCGAAGTACAGTTTATTTGATTGCCATCAACTGCAAACCGAGCTTGATTCCATATCACAACGAGAATCAGTTTTAGTTGTTGCCCAAGAGCAACGCGTAAAAAACAGTGAGAAGCAGGCGACATGGTTCGAATATGGACAAGGTGACGGAGTTAAAGCCACAGAGCTTGCTAATGTGAAAGGAGAGAAGGAAGCTGTCAGAAAGGCATTAGTTTTAAAATCTTGCGCGGAATAGCATCAGAAAAATATCCACCATATTAGGAATATGCGTTAGATATTCTTTGTGATTATTTATTTCGCGGAGAGTTAAATGCTGTAAATAATCAAAAAGAGGTCGTCTGAAAACCTGAAACCAAGGTTTTCAGACGACCTCTGTAATTGTTCAACCAACAATCAGTCTTTCAACTTCGCCAACTGAGTTTGAACTTTCGCCATTTTGTCTTCTAATTCCGCCAAATCGGCTTTGTCTTTTTCCACCAAATGCGCCGGGGCTTTTTCGGTGTAGCCGGGTTTGGAGAGTTTGGCATTGAGTTTGTCCAAGGCTTTTTGCAGCTTCTCGGCTTCTTTGCTCAAACGGGCGGTTTCGGCGGCTTTGTCGATTTCGACTTTCAGCATCAGGCGTGCGCCGTTGCAGACGGCGACGGGGGCGTCTTCGCTTTCGGGCAGGGCAGCGACTTGCTGTGCTTCGGTCAGGCGGGTCATCATCGGCAGGTATTTGAGGTAGTCCGCCAGATCGTCCGCGCTTTCGACAAACAGCGGGGCTTTCACGTTGGGCTGGATGCCCATTTCGCCGCGCAGGTTGCGGACGGCGCCAATCAAATCCTGCAACACGGTCATTTGCTCGAAGGTCGTCTGAACGATTTGTTCGCGGTCGGCTTCGGGGAAGCGGACGAGCATGATACTGTCGGCGGTTTTGGCGTCGCACATGGGGGCGACGGTTTGCCATAGTTCTTCGGTGATGAACGGGATAATCGGGTGCAGCAGGCGCAGGGCGGCTTCGAGTACGCGCAATAAGGTATGGCGTGTGGCGCGCTGGCGGCTGGCGCAGCCGGTTTGGAGCTGCACTTTGGCGAGTTCCAGATACCAGTCGCAATAGTCGTTCCACACGAAGCTGTACAGGGTTTCCGCTACCAAATCAAAGCGGTAGGTTTCGTAGGCTTGCGTTACTTGCTCGATGGTCTGATTCAGACGACCTATGATCCACATATCGGGGAAGGAGTAGCCGCGCGGTTCGGTGGCGGTTGCGCCGTAGCCGCAGTCTTGATTTTCGGTGTTCATCAAGACGAAGTTGGTGGCGTTCCAGATTTTGTTGCAGAAGTTGCGGTAACCTTCGGCGCGTTTGAAGTCGAAGTTCACGCTGCGGCCCAAGCTGGCGTAACTCGCCATGGTGAAGCGCAATGCGTCCGCGCCCATGCTGGGGATGCCTTCTGGGAAGAGTTTTTTCGTGGCTTCTTCCACTTTCGGCGCGGTTTCGGGTTTGCGCAGGCCGGTCGTGCGTTTCACCAGCAGCTTGTCCAAGTCGATGCCGTCAATCAAATCGACAGGGTCGATGACGTTGCCTTCGGATTTGGCCATTTTTTTGCCGTCATAGTCGCGCACGATGCCGTGGATGTACACGTCTTTAAACGGCACTTTGCCGGTGAAGTGGGTGGTCATCATAATCATGCGCGCCACCCAGAAGAAGATGATTTCGTAGCCGGTGACCAAGACGTTGGACGGCAGGAAGGCTTTGAGTTCGTCGGTTTCAGACGGCCAGCCGAGCGTGGAGAACGGCACGAGCGCGGAGGAGAACCATGTATCCAATACGTCTTCGTCGCGGGTCAAGCCTGTTTTGCCGGCTTGTTTTTCGGCTTCCGCCTGATTGCGGGCGACGTAAACATTGCCTGCTTCGTCGTACCACGCGGGAATCTGATGCCCCCACCACAGTTGGCGTGAGATGCACCAGTCTTGGATGTTGTTCATCCATTGGTTGTAGGTATTGACCCAGTTTTCGGGGATGAAGCGTACCGCGCCGCTGTCGACGGCTTTTTTGGCTTTTTCGGCGAGGCTCAAGCCTTTGAAGTCGCTGTCGGGTTCAGGGCATTTAGGTTGTTGGTTTTTGTTGCCAAAAAATTTGATTTCTCTACCTTCAATCCTTTCCTGAATTGCTTCATGTACTTCGTACATTCGGAGGTTATCTGGATTATTAGGTTTATCCGACATCGCCACAAACCATTGACTGGTCAGCATCGGCTCAATCACTGAGCCGGTACGGTCGCCTTTCGGCGTCATCAGCGTGTGTGCTTTGATTTCGACCAACAAGCCTTGTTCCTGCAAATCGGCAACCATTTGTTTGCGCGCGGCAAAGCGGTCTAAGCCTGCGTATTTTTCAGGCAGGGCAAAGCCTTGTTGCGCTTCGCCTTTGAAGTTGAACACTTCGGCGTTTGCCAGCACTTTGGCTTCCAAGTCAAATACATTAACCAAGCCCGTGTCGTGGCGTTTGCCGACTTCGTAGTCGTTGAAGTCGTGCGCAGGCGTGATTTTCACGCAACCGGTACCGAAGTCTTTTTCAACGTATTCGTCGGCAATCACGGGGATGGTGCGGCCGGTCAGCGGCAGGATTAATTCTTTGCCAATCAAATGGGTATAACGTTCGTCTTCAGGATTGACGGCAACGGCCACGTCGCCCAGCAGCGTTTCAGGGCGGGTGGTCGCCACGATAACGGCTTCGGCAGGATTGTCGGCCAGCGGATAGCGGATGTGCCACATAGAGCCTTGTTCTTCCACGCTTTCCACTTCCAAATCCGATACCGCCGTGCCCAATACCGGATCCCAGTTCACCAAGCGTTTGCCGCGGTAAATCAAGCCCTGTTCATACAGGCGCACGAACACTTCGGTCACGGTTTCGGCGCGCACGTCGTCCATTGTGAAATACTCGCGCGTCCAGTCTGCGGAACAGCCCACGCGGCGCATCTGCTGCGTAATCGTGCCGCCGGAAACTTCTTTCCATTCCCACACCTTTTCCAAGAATTTTTCGCGGCCCAAGTCATGACGGGACACGTTTTGCGCGGCAAGCTGACGCTCGACCACGATTTGCGTGGCGATGCCGGCGTGGTCGGTGCCGGGAATCCAGGCGGTGTTGCAGCCTTTCATGCGGTAGTAGCGGGTCAGGCCGTCCATAATGGTTTGGTTGAAGGCATGGCCCATATGCAGCGTACCGGTTACGTTGGGCGGCGGCAGTTGGATGGAAAAAGACGGTTTGGTCAAATCCATATCGGGCTGGAAATAACCTTGGGTTTCCCAGTTTTGATAGTGTTTGGATTCGATTTCGGCGGGATTGTATTTGTCTAACATGGTAAAAAATGCTGTCTGTAAAAGGGTTTGCGGGCAAACGTCTGTTTAAAAAATAATTGCGGATTATAGCGCAAAAAGGTCGTCTGAAACGGAATATCGTTTCAGACGACCTTTTTGAAACAAATCGAAACGGGCTTATTTGCCTTTATCGGATTTGGCTTCTTTCTTCAGGGAAGCGTACAACTCAGGGTCACGGTTTTTCAGCAGGGAGGCAATCGCCAAATCGTCGCGGTTTACTTTTGCCAAGTCAACGCGTTCGATGTGTACCAAGCGCAGCAGCTCGCGTACAGGTTTGGGCATATTGCGGCCGGATTCGTAACGTGAACCACCGGACTGAGTTACGCCGATACGGCTCCAAAAGTCCATTTGGTTCAAACCGAGTTTTTTGCGGATATCGCGGATGTTGTCAATTTTCTCAAACGACTTCATGAAAATTCCTTTTTCTTCTGTATTGTTTGTTGATAAGCAATTCTGCTTCTCTGCAACGGGATGCGGAAGCTTTCGATACAGCCTGAATTGTTACACAAATGACAATCGGCTGTGCGATAGAAAACTATCTATACTGAATGTTTAGACAGTATATTCGAAAGAAGTTTTGTCAGATTCTTGATAATTTGCAAAAATATTTCCAAGTCAAATAATTTCAATGAAATTATTATTATAAATCAAAAATATATATTTTAAGCATCAGTAATATTTTACAAAAATAAACAATTCAAACAGGAATATTTCATTCGCAATTATTAATTCATCATAATATTTTGCACAAAAAATACGCAATAGAACCGTATTCCAATGCGTATTTTCAGCTATTCGGCCTCAAAACGCTGCCTAGCGCTTTCTCGGATAAAAGGTAATCGGCTGGACGATGGAGCGTGTCAGCTGTTTCGGCAAGGTCATCATTGCAATCATCCACACGCCCACCGTGTAACACAATATCCCGCCGTTACGCATCCCTCCCAATGCAGTACTGCCTAAAACTGCCTCCAGCATCAAGCAAACGGCGGCAGCCGCACAAGCTGCCATGCCGGCAAGAAACAGCGCATGGCGGGCATATCTGCGCAACATTTTTTTCAAAGCTGCTTTGACCAAAACGGCAGCAATCAACAGATTGAAAAAGAAAAACACGCCTGCAACCAGCCACACCGCCGAATCGTTCCATCCTTTCGCCACAGACCATCCGCCACCCTGCCGGCCAAACAGCAATCCGCCGCCACCCGCCATCATGGCAAACACATCATGAATCAATAACGACAGCGGCAATGCGGCAAAAATCAATGCCGTCAGCAAAGGCCGATAAGGTTTTTCCTGTTCGAGATACATCATGCCGTTCCAAAATCAAAAACAACGGCAATTATAGAACAATCGCTTTGCGGTATCAGCCTGAAGCGGAATCAGATCAGAAATGAAACAACACCAAACTCAGTGCAATCACCGCCATGCCGGACGTCAACCCGTAAACGGTTTCGTGTCCGTCGGAATAACGCTTGGCGGCGGGCAGCAATTCGTCCAACGCAAGAAACACCATCACGCCCGCAATCACGCCAAACACTGCACCGAACACGAAAGGCGATAAAAACGGCTTGAGCATGGTGTAGCCCAAAACCGCGCCCAAGGGTTCGGCCAGTCCTGAGGCGAGACAGGCGAGGACGGTTTTTTTGCGGTTGCGGGTGGCGAAATAAACGGGCGCGGCAATGGAAATGCCTTCGGGAATATTGTGTATCGCAATCGCGAGCGCCAGCGGCATCCCGACCGCGGGGTTTTCCAGCGTGGCGAAAAACGTTGCCAAACCTTCGGGAAAGTTGTGCGCGGTAATCGCAAACGCCGCCATCATGCCGACTCGGGCGATGTGGCGGCGTTTGTTTTCCTGAAAGGCGGGGTCGTGCGGATCGAGCGTTTCATGCGGGTTCGGCACAAGGCGGTCAATCAGCGCAATCGAGCCCATGCCTGCCAGAAAAGCCAGCGTCGCGGCGGCGAAGGCTTTGTCTTTGTCGTAAACCTGCCCGAAGGCTTCGCTGGATTTGTTGAAAATCTCCGTCAGCGACACATACACCATCGCCCCGCCCGCAAACGCCAATCCGAACGACAATACGCGCGGGTTGGGCGTTTTGGAAAACATCACCAGCCCGCTGCCCAATACGGTAAACAATCCGGCGGCAAGGGCGATGCCGAAGGCGGTGATAAGGTTGGGCAAGGCAATATCAAGCATGAAAATCGGTTCTTCAGTGAATGTAATGCCATCAGGCTAACACATATTTCCATAAAAGAGAATAGTTATTATTTTCATAAATAAAGATTAAGATGGAAAAATATTGAAACTGTCATCCCCTACCCGCTTACGCAAAGGCGGCTGCGCAGGCATGACGGCACAGACTTTTCATTTCACTTTAACGTAACAAAAAGGTCGTCTGAAACCTGATTTCCGGTTTCAGACGACCTTTTCTGCTTTAATCCTTACAAGCGTTTTACTCAACTCAAGAGCATTTCCTGCATCAGCTTCATGCCCCATTGCCAGCCGCCGAGTGCGCCGTTGAGCGTGCCAGAGTGTGGCGACAGGAGGAGGCGGGCGTTCCACAGGTTTGCCCGTTCTTCCGCCCAGTTGCGCGGCGTGCCGTTTTGTTCGGCGATTACAAGCGCGGTGCGGCAGGGGCAACGGACGCGCCGGAGGGTGTGTATTTCATCGTCGGGGAATGCTTCTGGACGCGGCGAGACGAGGATGATGTTGACGATTTTTTTCTGTGTCAGGATGTCGGTTTGGTAGAGCCACGCCAGAAAAGCGGATACGCCTGCGCCGTGTGCGACGACGGCGATGTGTTCGCCGCTGATGCCTTCAAACGCTGTTTGAATATTTGCCTGCCATTGGGCGATGCTTTGGCTGGCGGAAGCGGCAGCGGTTTGGACGACGGGATAGCTGACCTCCCAGCGGTCTATCCACATTTCCGCTTCGTCCGCGTCGCGTATCAAGAAAAGCGTCAGGTCTTCGAGTTCGAAAGTTCGCATTTCAGACGACCTATTTGAGCAAATCGTTGAGCGTAAAGGTAATCAAGAGCGCGGCAGGGACGCTTAAAACGGCACAGGTGGCGAGGCAGATCAGGATGTTGGCAATCAACCGCCAGCCTTTCCAGCCGAAACACTTGGCGGCAATCAGAAGACAGGGCAGCGAGAACAGCAGCCACACCAACGCCCAAAGCGGATTGGCGCGGGTCATTTCAACCCAGCCGGACATCCGCGCCAGCATGAATATCGTCCACACCAGCATAGGCAGTACAAACGCGGCGACTACCCATGCCGCGCCTATGCCGGTTTTACCGTTCACATTCCAATCGTATTTGCCGAAAACTTTATTGGGCAGCATAGTCGTACTCCACTACCAAAGGGGCATGGTCGGAAAATTTCTCGTCTTTATAAACATGTGCGGACACCGCTTTGGCGGCGAGTTCAGGCGTAACCATCTGATAGTCGATGCGCCACCCGACATCTTTCGCATACGCCTGTCCGCGGTTGCTCCACCAAGTGTAGCCGGGGTTGTCGGGGTAGAGCGTGCGCCACATATCCGTCCAGCCGAGCGTATGGATGACTTTGCCTATCCATTCGCGCTCTTCCGGCAGGAAGCCTGAGTTTTTCTGGTTGCCTTTCCAGTTTTTCAAGTCGATGTTTTGGTGGGCGATGTTCCAGTCTCCGCAGACGACAATATCGCGCCCCTCCGCCTTCATGGCTTCAAGCATGGGATAGAACGCATCTAAAAAACGGTATTTCAATTCCTGCCGCTCCGGCGCGCTGGTGCCGCTGGGCAGATAAAGCGAAATCACCGATAGCTTGCCGAAATCGCAGCGCACAAACCGCCCTTCCCTGTCGAATTCTTCAATGCCCATACCGATTTGCACATTGTCAGGTGCGCGTTTGCTGTACACCGCTACGCCGCTGTAACCGCGTTTTTCGGCGCAATGCCAATGGCCGTGCATCCCGTGCGGATTCTTCATTTCGTCGGACAAATCGGCTTCCTGCGCTTTGAGTTCCTGCACGCAGACGATGTCCGCGCCCGATGCGGCAATGTATTCGTAAAATCCTTTTTTGTAGGCGGAGCGGATGCCGTTGACGTTGGCGGAGATGATTTTCAGCATAATTTTGTGCTTTGGAATATTGGTTTAAGGAGAAAAAACGGATTGTAACCGATAGCGGCAAAGGTCGTCTGAAAAACAGGTTCGGACAAATCCATCCTATTCCCGATACTCAAACGCCGCACCTAAAAACTGAGCCAACGCCGAAACATGGGAACGCTGCGGATTCTTGACGGCGGTCAGCAGCCATACCCTGCCGTTTTGCTTCTCCAACTCAAGCAGGCGGGACACGGCGCGCTGTTGCACCTCGCCCTGCAATTCTTCGTGATAGCGCGTAACGAAGCCGTCGAAATTCTGCTCCGGGTTTTCATGATACCAACGGCGCAGGGCGGCACTGGGCGTAATGTCTTTGAGCCAGAGGACGGAGGCAAACTTTTTCTTCGTCACCCCGCGCGGATAAAGGCGATCGATAAAGACGGCGGTTTGTCCGTCTGCGGGGAGGTAACGATAAATGCGTTGTACGGTAAACATCGTTTTTCTGCTCCTATATCTTGGGTTCAATCAAACGGCACCGAGTCCTTTCAGACGACCTTTCACCTTCAAACGTCGTCTGAAACCCGTTTCCACTCCAACGCCAAATCGTACAAGGCTTTTTTACCCTCGCCGGTAATTTTGGCGGCAAGTTCGGCTGCCTGTTTGGTAGGCAGTTCGGCAGCGAGGATTTTCATAACGTTTTGCGCGACCTCGGGCAAGGTACCGTGTTTTTCACGGGGCGCAGGATGGAGGATGAGCACCATTTCGCCGCGCGCCTGATTGCCGTCGTTTTTCAGGGTCGTCTGAATTTCAGTAACCGTGCCGCTGAGGAAGGTTTCGAAGGTTTTGGTGATTTCTCGGGCGAGGGTCAGGCTGCGTTCGGGGAAGAGGGCCGCCATGTCGGCAAGGGTGGCTTCGATACGGTGCGGGGTTTCAAACATCACAACGGGGAAATCAGCCTGCGCCCATTTGGCAAGCAGCTTCTGCCGTTCGCCGGATTTCGGCGGTAGGAAACCGTTGAAGTAGAAATTGGGTTCGGTAACGCCTGCGACGCTCAATGCCCCCATGACCGCGCTCGCGCCGACAACGGGGACGACCTTGAACCCAGCCTCGCGCACGCGGCGGGCGAGTTTCGCACCGGGATCGCAGACGGCGGGCGTACCTGCGTCGGAGACTTGTGCGACAGTGAGGTCGTCTGAAAGATGGTTGATGATTTTGTCCGCCATTTGCTGTTCGTTATGCTCGCGCACGCTGACGAGTTTGCCCTGTATGCCGTATGCGCTCAGAAGCTGTGCGGTAACGCGCGTATCTTCGGCGCAGATAATGTCGGCTTTTTGCAGGACGGCGAGCGCGCGCAGGGTGATGTCCGCCAAATTGCCGATGGGCGTGGCGACAACGTATAATGTCCGTTTTTCAATACTGTCGGCGGCTTTTTGAAGGTGTTTTTGAAACATGGCTTTATCAGGTCGTCTGAAAACAATATAACGATATTATACGGGGTAAACTTCCATGCGTCTGAACCACAAACAAGGGGTGGCGGGCGAAGATGCCGCGCTGGCGTTTCTCCTTTCGCAAGGCTGCAAACTCGTGGCGCGCAACTGGCACTGCGCTTACGGCGAAATCGATTTGATTGTCAAAAACGGTAACATGATTCTGTTTGTTGAAGTAAAATACCGCAAAAATCAGGGTTTCGGCGGTGCCGCATACAGTATTTCGCCGTCTAAGTTATTGAAACTGCAACGGTCTGCGGAGTATTATCTGCAACAAAACGGCATGACGGATAGCGCGTGCCGCATCGATGCGGTGCTGATAGAAGGAAACCGCCCGCCCGAATGGATAAAGAATATTACAGGTTGACGATATGACGACATTAGTTGACGATATGACGACTTTACAAGAGCGCGTTGCCGCCCATTTCGCCGAAAGCATCCTTGCCAAGCAGGAAGCCGAAAAAGTGTTGATTGAGCCGACCGCTCAAGCGGCGGAATTGATGCTGCAATGCCTGATGAACGACGGCAAAATTTTAGCCTGCGGCAACGGCGGTTCGGCTGCCGACGCGCAGCACTTCGCCGCCGAAATGACCGGACGCTTTGAAAAAGAGCGCATGGAACTTGCCGCCGTCGCGCTGACGACGGACACTTCCGCGCTGACCGCCATCGGCAACGACTACGGTTTTGACCATGTGTTCAGCAAGCAAGTGCGCGCGCTCGGACGTGCCGGCGACGTTTTGGTCGGCATCTCTACCTCCGGCAACTCCGCCAACGTCATCGAAGCCATCAAAGCGGCACACGAACGCGATATGCACGTCATCGCCATGACCGGCCGCGACGGCGGCAAAATCGCCGCCATGCTCAAAGACACCGACGTACTGCTCAACGTCCCCTACCCGCGCACCGCCCGCATTCAGGAAAACCATATCCTGCTGATACACGCCATGTGCGACTGCATCGACTCCATGTTGCTTGAAGGAATGTAAGCCTTTTTTCAGACGACCCTCTTTTAAAGGTCGTCTGAAACATATCCGCCGAACCCATCATCAAGGAAAAAATATGAACATCAAACGTCATACCGCACCCGTTCTGACCGCCCTCCTCCTCAGCCTGACACTCAGCGGCTGTGTCGGCGTACTCCTCGGCGGCGCGGCAGTCGGCACCAAATCCGCCGTCGACCGCCGCACCACAGGCGCGCAAACCGACGACAACGTAATGGCCGTGCGCGTCGAAACCACTGCCCGCTCCTACCTGCGCCAAAACAACCAAGCGCAGGGTTACACCCCCAAAATCAACGTTGTCGGCTACAACCGCCAACTGCTGCTGCTCGGACAAGTCGCCACTGAAGGCGAAAAACAATTCGTCGAACAAATCGCCCGCGCCGAACAAGCCGCCGAAGGCGTGTACAACTACATCACCGTTGCCTCCCAAGAACGCACCATCGGCGACATAACCAACGACACATGGGGTACATCCAAAGTCCGCACCGCCCTTTTAGGCCTCAAACCCGCTACACAGGCTCGTGTCAAAATCGTAACTTACGGCAACGTTACTTACGTCATGGGCGTACTGACACCCGAAGAGCAAGAGCAGGTAACCCGCCGCGTCAGCACCACCGTCGGCGTACAAAAAGTCGTTACCCTGTATCAAAACTACACCCAACCCGAATAACGCAGCCCTAATCCAGAGGGCGGGAACAACATCCCGCCCGTCCCCATCCACCTTTTCACACATCGATCTATGTCCAAAAAACAAAACGAATCTTTCCAACTCAAACCTAAACACCTTATCCGCGCCGCTTTCGTCATTTCCATCATTGCCGTCGGCGCACTGATTGTTGGCGTTATCGGTACGCTCAATACCAAACCCGACACCAGCAACACCCAATCCGCCCAAACCGCGCCCAAAGACGAAGGTGTGGAAGTTTGGCGTCCGAACGGCACCGTCGAACCGAAAAAAATCATAGTAGGCTCTGAAGACGAAACAAACGAACAAGAAAAAACCGCTTCTCAAAACCCCGTTATTCCGCCACAAAACCAATCCGAAAACCGTCGTGCCAAAGCACAGCCTGACAATAAGAAAAATAAAGATAAAAACAACGACCAGCACGACCAAATACCGCCCGCGCAGACAGAAACAGCGGAAACCAAAGCCAAACCTGCCCAAAGTACCCCTGCGGATCAGCCACAGGCCCAAGCCCCTGCCCAGCCTGCCAAAACCGAAGTTCACGAAACGAAGGGCGAATCCAAACCCGCACCGCAACCCGCTCCCAAGCCGGCTCAGCCTAAACCCGCTCAACCTAAACCGGTTCAGCCCAAACCTCAGTCCAAAGATGTCATGGACAATCTGTTTTAACCAGACAACCCGCCGGCCTGCGGCCGCCTTATCCGTAATCTGCATCCTCTTCCCTTTCAGACGACCTTTGTGCCGCAACAAGGTCGTCTGAAACCATCAAGGAAACAACATGAACGAAATCATCATCAAAACCCCCGAAGAAATCGAGAAAATGCGCGAACTGGGCAAACTCGTCGCCGAAGCCCTCGACTACATCGGACAATTCGTCAAACCCGGCGTAACCACCAACGAAATCGACAAACTCGTTTACGACTACCACGTCAACGTCCAAGGCGGCTATCCCGCTCCTTTGCACTACGGCAACCCGCCCTACCCCAAATCCTGCTGCACCTCCGTCAACCACGTCATCTGCCACGGCATTCCCGACGACAAGCCGCTCAAAGAAGGCGACATCATCAACATCGACCTGACCATCAAAAAAGACGGCTTCCACGGCGACTCAAGCCGTATGTTTACCGTCGGCAAAGTCTCCCCCATCGCCCAGCGCCTGATTGACATCACCCACGAATCCATGATGGCGGGCATCGCCGCCGTCAAACCCGGCGCGACCTTGGGCGACATCGGCTATGCCTGCCAACAAGTTGCCGAAAACGCAGGCTACTCCGTCGTACAAGAATTTTGTGGCCACGGCATCGGACGCGGTTTCCACGAAGCCCCGCAAGTTCTGCACTACGGCAGGAAAGGACAAGGCGTCGTCCTGAAGCCCGGCATGATTTTCACCATCGAGCCGATGATCAACCAAGGCAAACGCCACCTGCGCATCCTAAACGACGGCTGGACAGTTGTAACCAAAGACCGCTCCCTCTCCGCCCAATGGGAACATGAAGTTTTAGTGACAGAAACCGGCTACGAAATCCTGACCATCAGCCCTGCCACCGGCAAACCCTAATCTGTCAAACCATCCCGCTTTCAAAGCAAAAAGGTCGTCTGGAAACTTGGAAATCAAGTTTGAACTGCACCCCAAAAGTTGGACAT
>NZ_KV789607.1:12562-14997 GCF_001807625.1 Neisseria sp. HMSC03D10 | reverse complement strand
GGATGTCCAACTTTTGGGGTGCAGTTCAAACCCGAAATCTCGGTTTCAGACGACCTTTTTGTTTTTCTTGAATCCACCCGGGGTGGTCGGTATTCAATTATGAAGTCAGCGCAGCTTTGAGGATTTTGTTGACTTCACCCATATCGGCTTTGCCCGCCAACTGGGTTTTCAATACGCCCATGGCTTTGCCCATGTCAGCCATTCCGGAAGCTCCGGTCATGGCGATTACGGTTTCCACGGCAGTGCGGATTTCTTCGGCAGACATCATTTGCGGCAGGTAGCGGTGCAGGATTTCGATTTCGGCATTTTCTTTGTCTGCCAAGTCCTGACGGCCTGCTTCAGCGTAGATGTTGGCGCTGTCTTTGCGCTGTTTGACCATTTTGGTAATGATGGCAATCACTTTGCCGTCATCGGCTTCGGTGCGCTCGTCCACTTCAAATTGTTTGATGGCGGCATTGATGAGACGGATGGTGCTTAAAGCAGTTTGATCTTTGGCACGCATCGCGGTTTTCATGTCTTCGGTTAATTGTGCTTTCAGGCTCATGGGATGACTTTCAGGAAAAGATGGAAGATGGGATTGCACATACTGCCTTAGGGGATTCTCTATTTTTCAGACGACCCCTTGCCTTACAGGTCGTCTGAAAAACAAAACACACCGCAGGTCAAGCCTTGCGGTGTGTTTCGGCATCACAGGGCAGACCTGCAATTGATGTTTAGTACATTTTAGGAGGCAGTTGTTGGCTGCGCAGGCGTTTTTGCAGGCGTTTTACAGCTGCGGCTTTTTTGCGTTTGCGCTCGGTAGTCGGTTTTTCGTAAGCTTCACGGGCGCGTAGTTCGGTCAACAGACCGGTTTTTTCTACGGCACGTTTGAAACGGCGCATGGCTACTTCGAAGGGTTCGTTCTCTTTAACGCGGATTGCAGGCATTTTATTTCCTTTAAATTGAATTCTGGTTTCAAACCGCCGAAAGGGATAAGGATAAAAGGGGCGGTTTGTCAAAAAAGTGGTTGTTTGTATCTCGGGTGTCTTGCGACCGGCGGGATACGCGCCGTGATGTAAACATCACCTCCTAACAAGTCGGCTTGGTGCCAAATATGCCGTCGATGCGGCTGCAAATGAATTGCGGGATTATCTTTGATTAGACAGTTTCTGTCAAGCTGGGGGATTGTCTAAAAAACAGTGTCAGAGTTTCGGAAGCCTTCTTTAAACATCCGACACCAATCGCATTAATTTGCGTATAATGGCGCAACTCCCGATTAACCGACTATGTCAGTAAGGAATACCACACCATGACCTCTATTCATGACCAAATTAAAGAAGTTGTTACCACTCACCGTGTTGTTTTGTTTATGAAAGGCACGAAGCAGTTCCCGCAATGCGGTTTCTCATCCCGTGCCGTTCAAATTCTTAATGCCGCAGGTTGCACCGATTATGTAACCGTTAATGTTTTGGAAAACGATGCCGTCCGCCAAGGTATTAAGGAATACAGTGATTGGCCGACCATCCCCCAACTTTACGTCAACGGGGAATTTGTCGGCGGTTCCGATATTTTGATGGAAATGTTTGAAGCCGGCGAATTGCAAGATTTGCTGAAAGCCTGATGAAATATAGCAAAAGGTCGTCTGAAAAATTTTTCAGACGACCTTTTGCCGTGTTCTGCCTGCTTTTCCGAATATTCAAAAAAAAGTATAATCACACCCATTCAAAAACAATCCGAAGCCTGCCAAATGAACGTAACCGTTATCAATCACCCCCTTGTCCGCCACAAACTCACGCTCATGCGCGAGGCCGATTGCAGCACTTACAAATTCCGCACCCTCACTACCGAGCTGGCGCGCCTGATGGCTTACGAAGCCAGCCGTGATTTTGAAATTGAAAAATACATTATCGACGGCTGGTGCGGTCAAATCGAAGGCGACCGCATCAAGGGCAAAACCTTGACCGTCGTGCCGATTTTGCGTGCCGGTTTGGGTATGCTCGACGGCGTGCTCGACCTGATTCCGACTGCCAAAATCAGCGTGGTCGGGTTGCAGCGCGACGAAGAAACGCTCAAACCCGTTTCCTATTTTGAAAAATTCGTGGACAGCATGGACGAACGCCCCGCGTTGATTATCGACCCCATGCTCGCTACCGGCGGCTCTATGGTGGCTACCATCGACTTGTTGAAGGCGAAAGGTTGCAAAAATATCAAAGCGTTGGTACTCGTCGCCGCGCCCGAAGGCGTCAAAGCCGTCAATGAAGCGCATCCCGACGTCACCATCTACACCGCCGCCCTCGACAGCCATCTGAACGAAAACGGCTACATCATCCCCGGCTTGGGCGATGCGGGCGATAAGATTTTCGGCACGCGCTGATTCGTGATTTGAGGTCGTCTGAAACTGAATGTATGGGTTTCAGACGACCTTTTTTATAGTGGATTAACTTTAAATCAGGACA
>NZ_KV789607.1:0-12542 GCF_001807625.1 Neisseria sp. HMSC03D10 | reverse complement strand
GGCAACGCCGTACTGGTTTAAAGTTAATCCACGATACAAGGTATTTTTTCGTTGAAAATCCCATGTTAGAAAGGACACCCATGAGCTTCCAAGACAACCTCGCCGCTATGCCCGACATCGGTCATTTGAGCGGACTCGACATCCTCGACGCACAAGGCAAAGCCGTCCATCACATCCCCAACGCGCCCGGCAAGCAAGGCTCGCTGAAACTCTACAACGCTTTGGCATTGAATTTCGGCGGCAAACTCGATGCCGCCGCCGCTGCACAGGGTTTGGATTGGTTTGCCGAACACGTTGCCGATGCGCAAGCCAATCCGGGCAAGCATCCCAATATTGATTTGCTGTTACAAGTGAAAAACGGAAACTGCAGCTTGGTTTTAAAGCCGGTTGAGGCATAAGCACTAGATAAGTAAAAGGTCGTCTGAAAATGGGATTCCCGTTTTCAGACGACCTTTTTTAAGCTTAGGCTTACCGTTTGCCGATATTGTGAAATATCTTGCCCATATCGTTTAAGAAACGGGGTTCGCGCTGTATCAGGTAAACAATCAAGGGGATATTGCCGATGGCGACGATCAGGTAAAGCAGGGAAATGCTGTCGAACAGCATCAAGAGTACCGCGCTTAAAATGGCAGCCGATACCATGAACACGCCATTGATAATGTTGTTGGCGGCGACGGCGTGGGCGCGGAAGGATTCGCTGCTGGCGGTTTGCAGCCAAGTATAGAGCGGGACGGAGAAGAAGCCGCCGAAGAAGCCGATCAGCGTCATGACGAGCATGACGGGATACGCCATGCCTTGCGACAGGAACCAGGTGATGCCGTTGAGTTCGGTAAAGCGTTGCCCTTGGGTCAGCCATACCAAAATCAAGCCGAATACGGTCAAACCGGTCGTGCCGACGGTTACCAAGCCCAAGAGCAGGCGTTCGTGGCTGAGTTTGGCGCACAACACCGAGCCGGCGGCGATGCCGATGGAGAATAGGGCGAGCATGAGGTTGAAGACGTTGTCGTTGCCGCCCAAATGGATTTGCGTGAAAGTCGGCAGTTGGGTGGTGTACACCGAGCCGATAAACCAAAACCATGAAATGCCGATGATGGATGTGAAGACGGAATCATATTGCGCGGTTTCGCGTAGGAGCGCGTGCGTGCCTTTGACGATGTTCCATTCGATTTTCGTGTTGGGGGCTTTGGCGGGGACGTTAGGCATGAAGAAGCTGGTCAACGTGCCGCCGATGGCGACGAGCAAGACTAAGATGCCGACGACGGAGGGCGGCAAGCCTGCGACGGACGTGCCTAAAATCTGACCGAACAAAATGGCGATGAACGTTCCCGATTCGATCAGGCTGTTGCCCATAATCAGCTCTTTGTCGTTGAGATAATCGGGCAGGATGGCGTATTTCAGCGGGCCGAACAACGTCGATTGCGCGCCCATGCAAAACAGGCAGATCAAGAGCAGCGGGGCGGACTGGATATAGAAGCCGAACGCCGCCACCGCCATAATGACGATTTCCAATACTTTGATCCATCGTGCCAAGACGGCTTTGTCGAATTTGGTGCTCAATTGTCCCGACAGCGCGGAAAACAGGAAATACGGCAGGATAAACAGCAGCGCGCCCAAGTTCAGCATTTGGCTGGCGGGCAGAAAGTTGTTTTTGCCCAAACCGTAGAAGCTGATCATCACAAACAGCGCGGTTTTGAACATATTGTCGTTGAACGCGCCCAGAAACTGCGTACCGAATAATGGGGCGAAACGGCGGCTGGTTGGGAAATTCAGATTGTCTTTTTTGAGGCTCATTTTTCGGATTCTTGTTCTTCTTTTTCTATTTCGTTTTCAAGCAGCTTGTCGGTGGAATCGTCGTCCATCAGGATGCGGTGTGCCGGTCCTTCGAGGTCGTCAAACTGTCCGTTTTTCCCCGACCACCAGAAAAAATAGCCGATGGCAAACGCCAAAATAATGCTGATGGGCACTAAGATAAACATACTTTCCATCACATCGCTCCGGTCAAATCGGTTAAGACAAAAGTCTGTCCCGATACAGTCAGATATTCGTTGCGCAGCGAGCCGACGGGGGCGTCGTCAAAAAACAGTTCGATACGGTCTTTCACGACACGCCAATATTGCGGAATCTCGGTTTGCCCGAAAGGCGCCAAAACCTCCGCCGCCGCGCCTTCTTCACTTTGCAGCTTGACGGCGAAACGCCCGCTCTGCGGCTGCGTTTCGGATTCATCATCCGGCAGCATGATGAAAAAGCCCACATGGGCGCCTTGTTGCGTATGGATACTGAAATAGTGCATATCAAAGAATCTTAAAAGGCTGCCGCTGTTTTTAGACGACATAGTGAATACAAAAACTTTCTAAATGTAACAGTTTGACACGCCCCTGCAAAGGGCTTTACGCCCCCGCGTTCGACAGGTCGTCTGAAAACCAACCGTTTCCCTTTAAACATCAATATCTTCCTTTATCGCTTTCCGCCTGCTCCAAGTCAAACATTAAGCCAAGCAGCCGCCCCCGTTTTTTGCTAGAATAGCGCGGTTTACATTCATCAACCGATTTCAGACGACCCCGTCCAACCGGCGGCGGCAGAAACCACACGGAAAGCAATATTCATAAAGTTGCCCCTTCCGAATGTAGCGGTCATTTTTCTTTCATAGATTTTACGCCACCAACCGATACGGCCTGCCGCGCAGACGCCCGGCTCGAACCTCAACGCATCCACTATGCCTGCGGGAGATGTTTGGCGGTATATCCACGACAAAGAACAGATTGCCGATACTGCCCGCACAGGTCGTCTGAAACATCCAGGAGCCACAACAAATGACCCAAAAACTCATCTTAGTTTTGAACTGCGGCAGCTCATCCCTCAAAGGCGCCGTACTGGATAACGACAGCGGCGAAGTCCTGCTCAGCTGCCTTGCCGAAAAACTCAACCTGCCCGACGCTTACATCACGTTCAAAGTAAACGGCGAAAAACACAAAGTCGACCTGTCTGCCAAACCCGACCACACCGGCGCAGTTGAAGCCCTGATGGAAGAACTCAAAGCCCACGGCCTCGACAGCCGCATCGGCGCCATCGGCCACCGCGTCGTCAGCGGCGGCGAACTGTACAGCGAATCCATCCTTGTTGACGACGAAGTCATCGCCGGCATCGAAAAATGTATCCCGCTCGCCCCGCTGCACAACCCCGCGCACCTCTTGGGCCTGCGTGCCGCACAAAGCATTTTCAAAGGCCTGCCCAACGTTGTCGTGTTCGACACCGCTTTCCACCAAACCATGCCGGAACACGCCTACACATACGCGATTCCGCATGAACTGTATGAAAAATACGGCTTGCGCCGCTACGGCGCACACGGTACCAGCTACCGCTACGTTTCTGATGAAACCGCCCGTTTCCTCGGCAAAGATAAAAAAGACCTGCGCATGGTGATTGCACACTTGGGTAACGGCGCGTCCATTACCGCCGTCGCCAACGGAGAATCACGCGATACCAGCATGGGACTGACCCCGCTGGAAGGCCTCGTGATGGGTACGCGCAGCGGCGACATCGATCCCGCAGTCTTCGGCTTCCTCGCTGAAAACGCCAACATGACCATCACTCAAATCACCGACATGTTGAACAAAAAATCCGGCCTGCTCGGCTTGTCCGGCCTGTCCAACGACTGCCGTACCATCGAAGAAGAATCCGGCAAAGGCCATCCCGGCGCGAAACTCGCCCTGGACGTCTTCATCTACCGCCTCGCCAAATACATCGGTAGCATGGCTGTGGCAGCCGGCGGTCTGGACGTACTCGTCTTCACCGGCGGTATCGGCGAAAACTCCGACATCATCCGCGAGCGCGTACTCGGCTACTTGGGCTTCCTCGGTCTGAAAGCCGACCACGAAGCCAACCTGAAAGCCCGTTTCGGTAACGCAGGCGTGATTACGACTGCCGACAGCGCAGCCGTCGCCGTTGTTATCCCGACCAACGAAGAATTGATGATTGCACACGATACCGCCCGTCTGAGCGGCCTGTAATACAGCGAGTCATCCGATAAAAAACCTGCCGTTTTTGGCAGGTTTTTTGTTGCCGACTGTTTTCAGACGATCTATTTGGAAGGTGTTGTAAATAAAATAATAAAAATCAAATGTATAAAATTCAATAAGAAAAATTTGAATAAATATAGAAAATCTTATTCAAACTATAAAAAATCTTAGTTATAATCAGCATATCTAAAGTTATGCCGCCGATGTGCGGTCGATTTACTAAGGAATACTACCATGCTGTTGGCACTTTCCCTGCGCGATTTTGTCATTGTTGAAAACCTCAATCTGGATTTCCAAAGCGGTTTTACCGTCTTGACCGGAGAAACGGGCGCGGGCAAATCGATTACGCTGGACGCAATAGGGCTTTTGTTGGGCGATAAGGCCGATTACAGCCAAGTCCGCAGCGGCGCGAAGGAAGCGCAATTGTCGGCATTGTTTGACATCAGCCTTTTGCCCGATCTCAAAGCCCAATTGCAGGAGCAGGGTTTTTTAGACGAAGACGCGGAAGAACTCAGCATCCGCCGCATCATCGACGCCAAAGGAAAAAGCCGCAGCTTTATCAATAATCAGGCAGCCACGTTGGCGCAGCTTAAAGCCGTCGGCGGGCAGCTTATCGACATCCACGGGCAAAACGCCCACCATTCCCTCAATCAAGAATCTGCCCAGCGCGAATTGTTGGACGCATTTGCGGGCAGCAAAGCACAGGCGGAAACCGTCAGACAGCTTTATCAAAACTGGGTCAATGCTAAAAAAGCCCTCCAAGAGGCGCAGGAACACGCCGAGACCATCATTATCGAGCATGAGCGTTTGGAATGGCAGTTCAACGAATTGAACCAGTTGGACGTCAAACAAGGCGAATGGGAAGCCCTCAGCCAAAGCCACGACAGCCTTGCCCATTCTGCCGAGCTGTTGCAGACTGCCGAAGAAGTCGGCGACTACATCGATGGCGACAACGGCATCCAACGTCAAATTTATCAATGCCAAAAATTATTGACCAATCTGCAAAACATCGAGCCGCACTTTGCCGAAAGCCTGAATATGCTGGCGAGCATTGAAGCCGAATTGGGCGAAATCAGTGCCAATATGCGCGACGTCGCAGGCCGAAGCGACATCGATCCCAATGAATTGGCGGCGCAGGAGCAGCGCATGGGCGAGCTGATGGGAATGGCGCGGAAATACCGCATCGAGCCTGAAGCCCTGCCGCAAAAGCTGGCTGAAATCGACGAGCGCCTGCAAAGCCTGCAAGCCGCTGCCGATTTGGAAGCGTTGGCGCAAACTGTTGCCCGCAACCTTGTCGAATATCAGGAAGCCGCCCATGTTCTTTCCGCCATGCGCCATCAGGCGGCGGGCAGGTTGGGCGAGGAAACGACCGGACATATGCAGCATCTCGCCATGAAAGGCGCGCGTTTCGACATCGTCCTGCTGCCGTCTTCCCCCACAGCGCACGGTTTGGAGCAGGTACAGTTCCAAGTTGCCGCCAACAAAGGCAATCCGTCCCGTCCGCTGAACAAAGTCGCGTCCGGCGGCGAACTTGCCCGTATCAGCCTTGCCTTGCAGGTGGTCGCCAGCCAATACACGCAAGTCCCTACGCTGATTTTTGACGAAGTCGATACCGGTATCGGCGGCGGCGTGGCAGAAATGGTCGGCAAAGCCCTGCGTGCTTTGGGTAAAAAACATCAGGTGCTCGCCGTGACCCACCTGCCGCAAGTCGCTTCCTGCGGTGAAAACCATTGGCAGGTGCGCAAACACAGCGAAGGCGAACAAACTGTCAGCGAAATCAGCGTGTTGGACCATCAGCAGCGTATCGAAGAAATCGCCCGTATGCTTGGCGGCGAAATCATTACCGACACGACCCGCAGCCATGCGGCAGAGTTAATCAGCCTTGCCGCCGCTTAAACGCAGAATCGGAGAGGTCGTCTGAAAAGGAAGTTTGTGTAACCATTCACAAACTGCTTTTCAGACGACCTTTTTGCCAAACCGCCCGCGCCCTTTCAGACGACCTCAATACAAGGTATGATTACGTCGTTCGTTTATAAGGAAATTTCCATGAAAGTCCTGTTTATTGCCGATCCGATGGCAAGTTTCAAAACCTACAAAGACACCACCTACGCCATGATGCGCGAGATGGCAAAACGCGGCTGGCAGCTTTTCCATACCTTGAGCGGCGAATTGTCCGTACAGCAAGGATTGGTGACGGCTCAGGCTGCACCGTTTGAGTTTCTCGGTGCAAAAAGCGACGATGATCATGAATGGTTTAAAGCGGCAGACAAAGTTCAGACGACCTTGAAAGACTTCGATGCCGTCATTATGCGCACCGACCCGCCGTTCGATATGCAATACCTCTACGCCACCCAATTCCTGACGCTGGCGGAACAGCAGGGCGCGAAGGTCTTTAACAGCGGGCAGGCGATGCGCGACTTTAATGAAAAACTGGCGATTTTGAATTTCAGCCAGTTCACTGCGCCTACGCTGGTTACGACCCGTTCCGCCGATGTCCGCGCATTTTTGAAAGAACACGGCGACATCATCATCAAACCGCTGGACGGCATGGGCGGCATGGGCATTTTCCGCCTGACCGAAAAAGACCCCAACATCGGCAGCATCCTCGAAACCCTGATGCAGCTTGATTCCCGCACCATCATGGCGCAACGCTACATCCCCGAAATCATCCACGGCGATAAACGCATCCTGATTATCGGCGGCGAAGTCGTCCCCTATGCTTTGGCGCGTATTCCGCAAAACGGCGAAACGCGCGGCAACCTTGCGGCAGGCGGACGCGGCGTGGCGCAGGAATTGAGCGAACGCGACCGAGAAATCGCCGAAACCCTCGCCCCCGAACTCAAACGCCGCGGCATCTTGTTGGCAGGTTTGGACGTCATCGGCAGCAACCTGACCGAAGTCAACGTTACCAGCCCGACCGGTTTCCAAGAAATCATGAAACAAAAAAACTTCGACGTCGCCGCGATGTTTGCCGACGCTGTCGAAGCTTGGTCCAAACAATAATCCCGAAAGGTCGTCTGAAATCGAATCTGTTTTAGCAAAACCCGCTTCGCTCGTTTTAGCGAAACTCGCTGCGCTCGTTTTCAGACGACCCCTTTTTATAGTGATAAATTTAAATCAGGACAAGGCGACGAAGCCGAAGACAGTACAGATAGTACGGAACCGATTCACTTGGTGCTTCAGCACCTTAGAGAATCGTTCTCTTTGGGCTAAGGCGAGGCAACGCCGTACTGGTTTAAAGCTAATCCACTATACAAATATAAATATTGATACAAACATTACTTATGAAACCATCTTCTTACGCTGCCGATAAAAAAGGCAAAAGCGGCATCAAACGCATCATCAACGCATTCGGCTATTCCAAAGACGGGCTTGCCGCCGCCTACCGCTATGAAAGCGCGTTCCGCCAAGTATTATGGCTGAACCTGATTTTGATTGTCTTGACCTTCATCCTCAATTTCGACTCCGCGACCAAAATGCTGCTGATTATTGCGTCGTTTGTTTCGCTGATCACCGAATTGTTCAACACCGCCGTCGAAGCCGCCGTCGACCACACTTCCACTGAAAAACACGAGTTGGCAAAACGCGCCAAAGATGCCGGCTCCGCCGCGCAATTGCTCGCTTTGACGATGCTGGGTATCGTGTGGGCGATCGCATTATGGCACGGGTATGTTTAAATTTACTTTGAGATGATTTATACTTACTAAGTATTAATTCTCATGAATTAATTTGAATCATTTTGTTTAATCTGAGTCAAAGCATTCAGACGACCATTGCATGTAGGATGGGAACAGTATTACCGACATGCAATGTCGCGCGGAAAGCTTTTGCCGCAACAAAACCACCCATTTCATCATAAAGGAGCAATACATGAAAAAATTATTGGCAACCCTGATCGCAGCAGGTTTGGTATCCACCGCTTCCGCAGCCGGTGTTCACGTTGAAGACGGTTGGGCGCGTGCCACCGTCGAAGGCATGAAAATGGGCGGCGCGTTCATGAAGATCCACAACGATGAAGCCAAACAAGACTTCTTGGTCGGCGGCAGCAGCCCGGTAGCCGACCGCGTTGAAGTACATACCCATGTCAACGACAACGGCGTGATGCGTATGCGCGAAGTCAAAGGTGGTGTTCCGCTGGAGGCAAAAGGCGTAACCGAGCTGAAACCGGGCAGCTACCACGTTATGTTCATGGGTCTGAAAAAACCGCTGAAAGAAGGCGAAAAAGTACCGGTTACCCTGAAATTCAAAAATGCCAAACCTCAAACCGTACAACTGGAAGTGAAAACTGCGCCGCAATCCGGTATGGATCACAGCCATGGTCATGACCACGGTGGCGCGCATCAACACTAATCGTTCATCGTTTGAACTCAAAAGGTCGTCTGAACATTTTCAGACGACCTTTTTGTTATTTGGGTTGGGCAAATTCAATCATTACTTGCAATATGAAATTCATCAGAACGCCATTCCTCTTTTAGGGCCTTCCTTATCCCTTCATCAAAATGTGCTAAAATCCGCCTTTAAAAACTGCTGTTTCCTACCCATATCCCCTTCATGGACATTACTCAACAACCTTCAAACATCATCGTCGGGCTCTCCGGCGGTGTCGATTCCTCCGTAACCGCCGCCTTGCTCAAACAGCAGGGTTATCAAGTGCGCGGTGTGTTTATGCAAAACTGGGAGGACGACGACAATGACGAATATTGCAGCATCAAACAAGACTCTTTCGATGCTATTGCCGTCGCCGACATCATCGGCATAGACATCGATATCGTCAATTTCGCCGCCCAATACAAAGACAACGTATTCGCCTATTTCCTCAAAGAATACAGCGCGGGGCGCACGCCGAATCCGGATGTGTTGTGCAACGCGGAAATCAAATTCAAATGCTTTTTGGACTACGCCATAGAGCAAGGCGCAGATACCATTGCCACCGGACACTATGCGCGCAAAGAAGTCCGCAACGGCACTCATTACCTGCTCAAAGGTTTGGATCAAAACAAAGACCAAAGCTATTTCCTCTACCGTCTCAAGCCTTTCCAGCTCGAGCGCGCGATTTTTCCGTTGGGTGGTTTGGAAAAACCTGAAGTCCGCCGCCTTGCCGCCGAATTCAATTTGCCGACCGCCGCCAAAAAAGACAGTACCGGCATCTGCTTCATCGGCGAACGTCCGTTTCGCGAGTTCCTGCAAAAATACCTGCCGACCAACAACGGCAAAATGGTGACGCCCGAAGGCAAAACCGTCGGCGAACACGTCGGACTGATGTTCTACACGCTCGGACAGCGCAAAGGATTGGGCATCGGCGGCGCGGGCGAGCCGTGGTTTGTCGCCGCGAAGGATTTGACGAAAAACGAACTCATCGTCGTACAAGGTCATGACCATCCGCTGCTCTACACCCGCAGCCTCGTCATGAACGATTTGAGTTTCACGCTGCCCGAACGCCCGAAAGAAGGGCGCTACACCTGCAAAACCCGCTACCGCATGGCGGACGCGCCCTGCGAATTACGTTATCTCGATGATGATACGGTAGAGCTGGTGTTCGACGAACCGCAATGGGCGGTAACGCCCGGTCAATCCGCCGTGCTGTATGACGGCGACGTCTGCTTGGGCGGCGGCATTATCATGTCCACAGATAAGCCCGTCATTATTACCGCTTGAATAAAAAAGATAAAAGGTCGTCTGAAAACTATTGCGGCAGGTTTGCTCCCGCCTTTTCAGACGACCTCAAGACAACCATAAAACCAACGAAACAAGACTATTCATATGGAAAAACTCTGGCTCAACAGCTACGAACAAGGCGTCAATGCCGAAATCGACATCACGCAATACAGCTCTATCAGCGACGTATTCCGTCAAAGCGTTGAAAAATTCGCGCATCAACCCGCGTTTCAAAACATGGGCAAAACGCTCACTTACGCCGAAGTCGGCAAGCTGGCGGAAAATTTCGCTTCCTATCTGCAAAACGTCCTGAAGCTGCCGCGCGGCGAGCGCGTGGCGATTATGCTGCCCAACCTGCTGCAATACCCGATTGCACTTTTCGGCATCCTGCAGGCGGGTCTGGTGGCGGTGAACACCAACCCGCTCTACACCCCGCGCGAGCTGGAACATCAGTTGAAAGACAGCGGCGCGACCACCATCATCGTTCTGGAAAATTTTGCCAACACGCTGGAGCTGGTGCTGCCGCGCACGCAAATCAAACACGTCATCGTCGCCTCTGTCGGAGAAATGTTCGGTTTCTTCAAAGGCACGCTGATGAATTTCGTGCTGCGCAAAATCAAAAAAATGGTGCCCGAATACCGCATTTCCGGCGCTATCCCTTTTCAGACGACCCTGAAAGAAGGTGCGGCGCATACCTTCCGCCCCGTTACCCTGACCCGCGAAGATACCGCGCTGTTGCAATACACGGGCGGCACGACCGGCGTGGCAAAAGGCGCCGTCCTCAGCCACGGCAACATCTGCGCCAATATGCTGCAGGCGAAAGAATGGATTAAAAACCAACTGCGCGAAGGCAAAGAAACCGTCATCGCCGCGCTGCCGCTTTACCACATCTTCGCCCTGACGGTGAACCTGATGATTTTCACCAATGCCGGTTCCAAAATCATCCTGATTACCAACCCGCGCGATATGAAAGGCTTTATCGGCGAACTCAAAAAAGAGCGCATCAGCGTCTTCATCGGCGTGAACACTTTGTTTAACGGCATGGTCAACCAACCCGATTTCGCCGCCGTCGATTTCTCCAATCTGCGCCTGACTTTGGGCGGCGGCATGGCGACTCAAAAAGCCGTCGCCGAAAAATGGAAAAAAATTACCGGTACGCCCATCGTCGAAGCCTACGGCCTGACCGAAGCCAGCCCCGGCGTGTGCTGCAACCCGCTCAATATCGAAGCATACAGCGGTGGCATCGGATTGCCCGTTCCCTCCACCGAAGTCGAATTGCGCGATGCGGACGGTAAAGAAGTCGGCATCGGACATCCGGGCGAACTTTGGGTACGCGGCCCGCAAGTGATGAAAGGCTACTGGAACCGTCCCGAAGAAACCGCCAAAACCATAGATGCGCGCGGCTTTTTGGAAACCGGCGACATCGCCGTGATGGACGAAAAAGGCTGGCTGAAACTGGTTGACCGCAAAAAAGACCTCATCGTCGTTTCCGGTTTCAACGTTTATCCGAACGAAATCGAAGAAGTCGTTTCACACAACGATAAAGTCATGGAAGTCGCCTGTATCGGCGTGCCCAACGAAAAAACAGGCGAAGCACTCAAAGTCTTCGTCGTCAAAAAAGACCCGAGCCTGACCAAAGAAGAACTCATCGAATTCTGCCGTACCGAGCTGACCGCTTATAAAGTGCCGAAAGACATCGAGTTCCGCGACGAATTGCCCAAGTCCAACGTCGGCAAAATCCTGCGCCGCGAGCTTCGCGAACAAGCGCAAAACAAATAACACCGAAAGGTCGTCTGAAAAGCATCCCGCACCTTTCAGACGACCTTTAATCATCATGGAAACAAGATATGACCCATACCGTCCATCTTCAATTTGAAGACATCGACAACACCGTCCTCCAACGCCTCTGCGGCGCGCTTGACGGCAACCTCGAAGCCTTGGGCAAAGCCCTCGATATCCAAATCAGCCGCCGCTTCGAACACTTCACCTTCATGGGCGAACTCGCCCACGCCGGCCGCCGCGCCCTGCTCGCGCTCGCCGAAGCCGCCGAACAAGGCGATTTGGACGACAACGCCATCCGCCTCGCCGCCGTCGAAGCCAAAACCGCTGACAACAAACACGAAGAAAAGCATCACGACCAACAATATTATTTCCGCACCAAACGCGGCAGCATAGGCGGGCGCACCCCGCGCCAAAACGGCTACATTCGAGCCTTGTTAAACCATGACGTCGTCTTCGGGTTGGGCCCCGCGGGTACGGGCAAAACCTATCTCGCCGTTGCTGCCGCCGTCGATGCCATGGAAAAACACCAAATCGAACGCATCGTCCTCGTCCGCCCCGCCGTCGAAGCAGGTGAAAAACTCGGCTTCCTGCCCGGCGATTTGGCGCAAAAAGTCGACCCCTACCTGCGCCCGCTCTACGACGCGCTCTACGACCTGATGGGCTTTGACCGCGTCACCAAACTGATGGAAAAAGGCCTGATCGAAATTGCCCCGCTAGCCTACATGCGCGGCCGCACGCTCAATGGCGCGTATGTGATTTTGGACGAAGCGCAAAACACCACGCCCGAACAAATGAAAATGTTCCTGACCCGCATCGGCTTCGGCGCGAAAGCCGTCATCACCGGCGACATCAGCCAAATCGACCTCCCGCGCAACATCAAATCCGGCCTGAAAGACGCCCGCGAAAAACTGCGCGATGTGGAAGGGCTGTATTTCCACACCTTCACCAGCGAAGACGTCGTCCGTCACCCGCTGGTACAGAAAATTGTGGAAGCGTATGAAGCGGCAGAAGAGCAAGCCGAAAGAAGCAGCGCCGCCGAACGGTAAACGATGAGGTTTAAAAAGGTCGTCTGAAAACTGAACTGGCCCC
>NZ_KV789606.1:0-5773 GCF_001807625.1 Neisseria sp. HMSC03D10 | reverse complement strand
TGTCCTGATTTAAATTTAATCCACTATAAATCGCTATGTCCGAATATGGTTTCTCTTGCCAGTGGGAAATGGTAGGCCGGCTGTTTATTGGGATCGATAGCAAAAGGTCGTCTGAAAATATTTCAGACGACCTTGGTTGTTTACGATGCCGGTATCTCCGCCGCGCAAGGTTTGGCGGTTTTATGTTTTGGCGATTTCAGGAAATTGCGGCAGTCTTCCAAAATTTGGGGCAGAAGCGGTTCGAATTCCTTTCTACTGCGGATTTTGCCGGTGTAAAACGGCATCGTGTAAGGATAGTAATAATACATGTCTTGCATCCATTGCGCGCCTTCTTTGGTTTTACCTTGACGGTAGAGGTAGAGGCCGACCTGGTAGGCATTGCTGTAAGGGCGGTAGGTGAGTGCGTCGAATGCCGCTTTTTGCGCCCAAGGTTGGACTTTTTCATCGGCCGGGTCGGCACGGCGGGTCAGGCTCAGGTCGGCATAATAGGCCAGCATGGGACTGGTTTCGGAAATGCGGCGCAGTCCGGAAATTTTGGCGTTGGCTTGAGACGGGCCGTCGGTTTTGGGTTGACGGCTGTAAGCGGTCAGGTCGGTATAGTTCCAGCCTAAGTGCAGCGTGCCGCCGATAATGGCCAATGCGGCGATACCGCCTGCCAAATTGCGGCGGCGGGCTTGTTTGATTCCGTCGGATACATCTTCATAACGCGCGCTTGAGAGAGAAAGCATGAGGGCGAACGGGGTCAGGAAGTAGATGTACCAAAGCGGGTATTCGAGCATGCTGTGGCACATGGTTACGCTTGCGGCGGTCAGTAGGAACAGGTTGGCAGGATTAGACGGACGGGCAATCAAACGCCAAACGCCCGCGAGTATGGTTCCTGCGCTCAATAATGCGCCTGTCAGCCCCATTTCGGCAAGGATTTGCAGGATAAGGTTGTGGCAGTGGGTGAACAAAACGCCGAGAATGTTATTGGCAAAGTACTGTTTTTCCGCATTTAACAGGAAACTCAGGCTGCCGAAGCTGTTCCAGCCGTGTCCGAGGATTGGGGAGCGGGTAAAGGCGGTCCAGGCATTCCGCCATTCGATTTGGCGCGCAGAACCTTCAAAATCGCTATGGCCGGCGCGTTCTACCGCGGTCTCGTAACGGCTGTTGCCCAGTAACTCAAGTAGCGTCCCCATGCCGAACTGGAAAACCGCAGCCAATACCGCTGCGAAAAAGAAGATTTTGATTAAGCGTGCCGATTCGCGGCCTGCCCGCCAGTACCAAAAAGGCAGAATCAATACGATAGCGATGATGTAGCCCAAGATAGTGCGCGAGTTGACCAAACCCAAGACGGCAGTCAGCAGAAATACGCAAATAAATCCCAGCCAGTCGGGCATTTTCCGCGTTGCCCACAAATAGGATGCGGCAAGTACGCCCCACATCAGATAATGGCCCAGATGGTTGCGTTGTCCGAGCTGACCGTTTACCGTTCCGCCGCCGTAAGCCAATATGCCGTGAAACAGGGAAATGTCCGACCATCCTTTGAACTGCATAAATGCCACGACAGCCTGCGCGGCTGCACCAAAAAACAATGCCCATGCGAATACGGTAACAATTCTGTCCTGCCCGTAAGCGGAAATCCAGCCGCGGCAGGCCCAGGCAGACAGTGCGAGGATGACGAAGGTCCATGCCGCCAAGTCGCTCATCCCGGGATACAGCAAGCCCATTATCCGAGGCTGTATCGCCCAATATGCCGCCATCAGCAACAGTCCGACAGATACATAAGGCAGGCGGATATTGAGCAGGCCTTTATATGCCGAAGCCAATACTAAAATTGTCGCACCCAACAGGGAGCCGGCTTCAAGGTAGAAGCTCGGCAGTGGGCCTACGCGGTAAATCGACAGGAAAGGGACGGCGCAAACCCAGATAAAACAAACCCATAAAGGCAGCAGGCGGATATTCCATTCATTTTTAAGATGATATGCGGTACGGGCAAACATTATTTCCCCTCTTTTTTGTGTTGTTTGATAAATGCGAGGCAGGCGACAAAGAAAATTATGCAGGAGGTAAGCGACAATGCGGCGCACAGACGTTCGGCAGGCGAAGCGTCAAACAGGCGCATGACCGCCTCGGCAAAATAAATCAGAATCAGCATAGAGCTGTATTGATAAGTATAAATACGGCCCTTGAGTATGCCGCCCAGCGGCAGGCATAAAGGCAGGGCTTTGAGGGCAAGCCATGAACCGCCGTTGCGCAAAGGCGCAATCCACAATTCCCAAGACAGGGAAAGCAGAATCAGAAAAATCAGGCTGGCACACGAGGCAAGATAGGGTAGGGAAGGTTTCGATGATGTATTCACGGGCAGGTCTGAACGGCTTTCAGCCGGATATTGGAACGCGAATTATACCGAAACAGGATGTGATGACGCAAAAAGGTCGTCTGAAAACCTCTATTTGAAGGTTTCAGACGACCTATTGCCGTTTCATCAGTTTTTTTAGATTTTGGTGAAGATGGCTTCGTTTTCAAAACGTGATTTGGGTAAAGCGGCGTTGAAATCGTCTGCGGCACGGTAGCCGAAGGAGACGACGGCGACGGCTTTGTAGCCTTTTTCGGTCAAACCGAATTCCTCATTTAAAACCTGCAAATCCACGCCTTCCATCGGCACGGCGTCGATGCCTGCTGCGGCAGCGGCGAATAGGGTGAAGCCTATGTTGAGATAGACTTGTTTGGCAAGCCATTGCTCTTCATCTTGGATTTGGTTGCGGTGGATGCCCAAGAACAAGCGGCGGGTAGAGTCGCCGGCCTGCTTGGCTTCTTCCGTGGCGAAGCGCCCGTCTCTGTCTTCTTGCGCTAATACGGCGGCGACATAATCATCGTCGGCGCAAACGCGGGCGGTGAAGACGACGACGTGGGAGGCATGAGTAATTTTTGGGGCGTTGTAAGGGAGTTTTTCGGTGGATTTGGCAATGCGCGCTTTGCCCGCTTCATCATCGGCGATGATGAAGTGCCACGGCTGCATATTGACGCTGGAGGGGCTGTTGCGCAGGGCGGCTTCGATATGGGCGAAGTCTTCGGCTGCGATTTTTTTGGACGGGTCGAAAGATTTGGTGCTGTATCGTTGGCGGACGATTTCGGTAATATTCATGATTTATTGCCTCTTTATAAAAAAAGAAAAACAGATTATAGGAAGGTCGTCTGAAAGGAGCAATCAGGCAAATCTTAATACTTTAGACGATAGGAAGACTTTTATTTTTCGCCGATTGAAGATAATAAGTGTATGCAAAAAAGCCTGAACAAATTGTTCAGGCTTTTTAAATTTGGCTCCCCGACCTGGGCTCGAACCAGGGACCTGCGGATTAACAGTCCGTCGCTCTACCGACTGAGCTATCGGGGAATGGGGCGTATTATATAGCCCTGAAAAAAAGTGTCAACTAAAATTTCAACTGACGAAACGGCAGCATTTCAAATATTTGAATGGTAAGTATATTATTTTGACTTTATTCCATTAATATTTTGCGCTGATTAATTTCCCGTTTTTAAATACCTGTTGCTGCATGACGTTGCCGTTGTAGGCATATACGGTTAATGAACCGTCATACGGTGTGGCGCGGAATTGTAGCAGCCGGTCGCGGGGCAAGGGGTAGGGGTCGGTGCGTTTCCTGCTGTTGTCGCTGTAGAAATCCTGTACCAGATATTCATGATTGTGCCTGCTGATTAATTGCCGATAGTAACCGCCCTTGACGGGGCTGTCGGCAGGGTTGCCCTGTGCGTCAAAGTAAGTAACGATTTGTTCCTCGATAATATGGATACCGCCGTTGTTTTTAGGGATACGGTTTTCCCTTTTGCCGATGCCGACGGGAATATTGACAGAGGTACCTAATCCGATATGGCTGCCTATACCTGTTCCCAAGCCGAGGCCTACCGACATGCGGGGCGAGTCTGCAGTGCAGGCGGTCAGGATGAAGGCGGATAGCGATAACGCGGTGGCAATAGGTTTCATAAGATAATCCTCATGGATTGAATATCCATATAAAACAATTATATATTATAGAGTGGCATAGGTAGAAAATATCGGCGGCTAGACAGCCGCCGATATTTTTTATGAAGCCAAGATGCGTGGGAAAAGGATTTCGTTTTCCAAGTGGATATGTTCTTCCAAATCGTCCGACAGTTCTTGTGCCAACGCGTACAACCTTTGCTGGTCTTTGTCGGCGTTTTGCGGCGGAGTGAAATGATTGGTCAGGGTTTTCAACTGCGCCAGTGCGCGGTCGTGTTCTTCGTGTTCGTGCATCATGACATTAACCGGCATGGCGGCGCGGCTGCCCAAGCCCTGTTTTGCCATCGGAAACAACATACGTTCTTCCTTCATCATGTGCATCAGCAGCTCGTTTTGGATGTATTCGAGCAGTTCCGGCAGTTCGGCGGGGAAGCCGTCGGGCGAGGTTGAGGCGATTTTGTGCGCCAAGGGGACAAGCTCTTCAAGTTGTGCGCGGTGGGTATTGTGATAGCGGCTGATGACATGGTCTATCACGGTATTTACGGGGGAAACTTCCCAAACGGTCAAATCGGTCATGGCGGTATTCCTGAATTTAGTCGTTTTCAGACGACGTTTAAGGTTTGTGGTAAAGATTGATATTGTATGAATGTATTCGAAGCATACACCCCGCACGGGCGGATGTACAGTTTTCGGCCTTGTTTCACGCAATACTTATAACCAATTTTTCTTTGCGGGAAACAAACCATTCTTTCCGTTTTTCAGACGACCCCGCTAAAGTGGCAGCATCTTATTTTTTCCTTCCGATCGACCATGTTATTACTCAAAACGCCCAGCGTACTGCCCGGCTTCAAAATCAGCCTCGGCCTGACCGTATTGTGCCTGTCGCTTCTGGTGGTTTTGCCGTTTGCGATGATGGCGGCGAAGGCGGCGGAAATCGGCTGGGGCGGCTTTTGGAACACGATTGCCGAGCCGAACGTGTTGGCGGCGGTGTGGCTGAGTTTGCGGATGTCGTTTTATGCGATGCTGACCAATGTCGTGTTCGGCACGCTGGTGGCTTGGGTGTTGGTGCGCTATGAATTTCCGCTCAAGGGGCTGGTAAACGCGCTGGTCGATTTGCCGTTTGCGCTGCCGACGGCGGTTACGGGCATCGCGTTGGCGACCTTGTATGCGCCCAACGGTTGGATAGGCCGTTTTTTCGAGCCTTTGGGCATCAAAATCGCGTTTACGCCCGTCGGCATTTGGATTGCGCTGGTCGTCGTCAGCCTGCCCTTTATCGTCCGCGCCGTGCAGCCGGTATTGGAGGAATTGTCGGGCGAATATGAGGAAGCGGCGGCAACATTGGGGGCAAACCGCTTCACGACGTTCCGCCGCGTGCTGCTGCCGGAAATCACGCCGGCGCTCTTAACCGGCGCGGGCATGATGTTCGCGCGGGCAACAGGGGAATACGGCTCGGTGATTTTCATCGCGGGCAACATTCCGATGGTTTCCGAAATCCTGCCGCTGATTATTACGGGCAAGCTGGAACAGTTCGATGTACAGGGCGCGTCGGCGGTGGCGTTGTTTATGCTGATGGTTTCGTTTGTGATTCTGTTTGCGTTGAACGTGATGCAGTGGGCGTTGAGCAGGCGTTCGGGAGCGAAGGGTTGAGGGGTCGTCTGAAAACCTGAACTACGCTGTTGCCGTCATTCCCGCGCAGAAAAATGTAGGTCGGATTCTTGAATCCGACGTTTTGATACTGAAACAACGGAACACAGGATATTTTGTCGGATTCAAGAATCCGACCTTGTATATCGA
>NZ_KV789605.1:0-13273 GCF_001807625.1 Neisseria sp. HMSC03D10 | reverse complement strand
TTGGGGGAAAGGCTTTTTTGCAAAGGTCTCTTTTGGTGGCTGGCGGCGGTTGGTCTCTGTTCCATCCTGCCGCTTTGCTATAAAATCGAAACCCTCTTCAACCCGAAATCCAAATCAGGAAAATCATGATGGAAGCAGCCGGACAACACAACGTCGATGCGGACGAAATCGCTAAATTCAGCCAAATTGCGGATAAATGGTGGGATAAAAACGGCGAGTTCAAACCTCTGCACGACATCAATCCGCTACGCTTGGGCTATATCAATTCATTCGCTCAGTTGGTGGGCAAACGTGTTTTGGATGTCGGCTGCGGCGGTGGGATTTTGTCGGAAAGCATGGCAAAACGCGGCGCGGCGCACGTTACCGGCATTGATATGGCGGAAAAATCGTTGCAAACCGCCCAAGCCCATGCCGCTGCCGAAGGAGTGGACAATATCGATTACCGCTGCATCCGCGTCGAAGACCTTGCCGCCGAACAGCCGCACAGTTTCGATGTTGTAACCTGTATGGAAATGATGGAACACGTTCCCGATCCCGCCGCCATCGTCAAAGCCTGTTCGGAGCTGGTGAAGCCTGACGGCAGGGTGTTTTTCTCCACCATCAACCGCAACCCTAAATCTTATCTCCATCTGATTGTCGGCGCGGAATATGTGTTGAACGTCGTTCCCAAAGGGACGCACGATTGGCAAAAATTCATCACGCCCGCCGAGCTGGCGCGAATGTGCAGGCAGGCAGGTTTGGACGTTATCGACACCAAGGGCATGACCTACAATCTTTTGACCCGCCGCTATTCTTTATGCGACTCGACAGAAGTGAATTATATGATTGCCTGCCGCCCGGTTTGAGAAGGTTCTTTGTCCGAATCATGATAAAAGGTTATGAAGAAAGGCACACAAAAACAATATTGCTGAAACTGCTGCCGTTTTCACACCAATCAGCATTTGCGAGAAAAGGAATCCACACGTTATCCCAATAAATACATAAGGGTGCATCATTGCGCCCTTTTTTGATTGCTACTTCGCCAATTCTTTGTCGATTTCCTGATAAAGCGCGGCGAAGTCGGGTTCTCCAACAAAGGTTTTCAGGATTTCGCCTTTTTTATTGATCAAGAAAGAAGTCGGGTAAACCTGCGTGCCGAACGCTTGGGCGGCGGCTTTATCGGCATCAAACATGACGGTAAAAGGCAAGCCGTATTCTTGGACGTATTGGGTTACGCTTTCCAACGGGTCTATCGGTTGGGCAATGCCGAGTACTTGGAAGTCTTTTCCTTGATAGTCTTTGGACATTTTGATGACTTTGGGCATTTCACTGACACAGCCCGGACAGGAGGGAAACCAGAAATTGATGAAACTGACCTTGCCTTGCAAATTGGCGTTGGACACCGGTTTGCCTTGCAGGTCGAACAAAGAGAATGTGGGAGTAGGTTTGTTATCCGGAATAAGGACGATGGCGAGCAGCGCGCCGATAATGGCGACTGCGGCAATGGTAATGAGCTTTTTCATGCTTCGGCGTATTGTTTTAAAAGAGTAAAGAGAGGTTCGGGAATGCTGATGCTTCGCCCGCTTTCTGCGCTGACGACCATCAAAGTGCTTTCAGCTTCGACGGCATTTTTACCGCTAGGCAAAACGATGTTTTGAGTAAGGATAATATGGCGTGAGGTCAGCTCTTTCAGACGACCTTCAAAACGCAATATGTCGCCATCGACGGCGGCACGGCGATAACGGATGTCGATGCGGACAACCACCAGCATCAAGCCGTCGATTTCGGACAAGAAACCGTGTTCCTCAAAAAACACCCAGCGCGCTTCTTCGAGAAATTCGAGATAGCGCGCGTTGTTGACATGACCGTAGCCGTCAAGATGGTAATTGCGGACGCGGACGTTCATCAGTTCAGATTAAAGGGTTGAAAGGCTTCACGGGCGAGCGGTTCGTGTTCGAGGTCGGTAATGACGGTGGAGAGCTGGATGTCGAACCATTCGTTGAAAATATCGGCGTCCAAATCAGGCCATTCGCTTTCATCTTCGCACCAATCGGCAAGTTCGGCAGCGAAAATGTCTTCAAACCGCGCTTCGATTTCATCCCATACTTCGTCGGCGGTTTCACACGGACGGACGAGATAAGAATTGGCATCGGCTTGAATATCTTCAAGCGTCAAACCGTCAAGATGATTGCCGGGCAGGGTTTGCAGCCAGTTCCAAAAAGGATCGAGCGGGATGAGCAGGAAGACGCTGCGGTTGACTTCGTACATGATGTTTTCCTTGGTTTCAGATAAGGGAATGATATAGCAAAGGCCGCGCAAACGCTATCTTTGCGGACTGCCACATTCTTTGCAGACTTAAGCGCCCCGCCTTATTCATGAGCGTATAGAAGGTAAAAGGTCGTCTGAAAACCAATATCAGGGGTTTCAGACGACCTTTGTTCTGTTTTCTGACCGGGATTAGAAACTGTAATTCACCCGCGCCGTATAAGTGCGCGGCGCGCCGGGCATGGCGTCGGAACGCCAGTATTTTTGATTGAACAGATTGCCGACGGCGAAAGTGAGGTTCAGATTTTTGCGGTTCCAGCCGAGCATGGCGTCGGTGCGGACGAAGCCGGGAAGCGTGGTGGTTGCTTTTTGGCTCGAATTGTAGCCGTAGCGTTTGCCCGTACCGGTTACGCCGATTTCGCCGTAGAGGTTTTCAGTCGGCGTGTAACGGAAGAACAGGTTGCCGGTAACGTTGCTGGTGTTGTCCAAATGGATGCCCACGCGGTCGGGATTTTCTTTGTCTTCAACGACTTTCGCCTGCATCACGCCCAACGAGCCGCGCAGGTAGAGTTTTTTGGGGATGATTTGTCCGATGGCGGACAACTCCACGCCGCGCGAACGGTGTTTGCCGCCGACAGCCCAAGTGTAGGGATCATTTTGCGCGTCGGGGCGGTAGCGGATATTGAAGCGTTCGATTTGGTAGGCGGACAATGTGGTGCTGAGGCGGTCGTCCAGCCAACTGCTTTTGACACCGGTTTCGTATTGGCGGGTGTATTCGGGATCGGCGTTGAACACGGCGGAAGACGAAGTGTCGATGCTCAAATAGCCGTCGCGTCCGCCATAAGGTGCGAAGCCTTTGTTATACGAGGCGTAGAGCGTGTGGGCAGGCGTTACGTTCCACACTGCGCCGATGTTGGGGCTGAACGAATGGCCGCTGTATTGACGGCTGCTGCCGGTGAGTTTGTTTTCGGAATTAAAGGTGTATTTGTCGTAACGACCGCCGAGGACGAATTTCAAGTCGGGCGTGGCGGAGAAGATGTTTTGCACAAAGATGCCGTAGGAGTCGGCTTTGTGGCGGTTTTGGGTGAGGACGGGTTGCAGCCTGCCCGAAGCCGGCCAGATTGCGCGGTCGTAGGGGTTGATGGAGGCGGAAAAGGCGCGGCTGAAACCCAATGTCGGGTTGCGGTGTTCGCGGCTGTAATCCATGCCTACGGTCAGGTGGTTTTCAAAACGGCCGATGGTGTAGTCGCCGTTTAGCGTGAAATTGGACGACAGGGTTTTGTTGTCGGTCTGCTGCTAGGCGTAGTTGCGTTTGATTCGGCTGCCGTTTTCGCTGCCTGCATAGAAATGGTCGAAATCCTGCGCCGCCGTGCGGTGGGCGAGTTGCCATTGGGCGCGCCATTTGTCGTTGAAGGCGTATTCGAGGTCGGAACGCCAAACTTGCAGCTTGTCTTTGACAAAATCGTTCCGGTGGGCGAACCCCATGCGGTAAGGCAGTCCGAATCGGTCGTACACGGACTTGGTCGGGCTGCGGTCGGGCGTGCGCTCCACATTGTCGTAGGTGTATTGCCCCGTCCATTTCAAGCCATTGTCGAGTTTGACGGTAATGCTGGGCGAAACCATGGCGTTTTTGCTGTCTATGCCGCTGCGGAACGAATTGGCGCGCCCGACTTCGCCGGTGAGGCGGATGGCGACGTTTTTGTTCAGCACTTCGTTGATGTCCATATTCAGGCTGCGGTTTGCCCACGATCCGTAAACTGCACCGATGTTGCGGCTTTGTTTGAAGTTGGCGTATTTGCTGACCATGTTGATGACACCGCCGCCGTTGGTGCGGCCGTAAAGCACGGAAGACGGACCTTTCAGGATTTCCACGCGCTCGATGTTGGCAGTGCTGCGGCGCACCTGACCGCTTTCGCGTACGCCGTCGCGGTAAATATCGGATGCGTCGGCTTGGAAGCCGCGCAGGAAAATGCTTTCGCCGCGCATATCGTAGGCAGCGTCGATGCCGGCATTGCCTTCGAGGATGGAACTCAAATCGTTCGTGCCGTAGTTTTTGTTTTTCTGAATATTGAGCGTATCGACGGTTTGCGGCGTTTCTTTGATGAGCTGCCCGTTGCGGGTAACGGCGGCTTCGTCGTAGTTGATGTAGCCTTTGAGTACGCTGGTGTCGGACTGTCCGACCACGGTAACGGTGGGCAGTGTGGCGGTGTAATGTTCGCTATCAGTGGTATCAGCGGCATACAGCGGGAAGGCGGAGGCAAGCAGGGCGGGAAGCAGGGAAAGGCGGGCAGAATATTGCATGTTCAACTCGGAAGGTAAAGGGATGCGGCATTATAGGAAATATTTTTGCTTAATCGAAATAATTGATAATAATTATCTTTATTTATGACAAACCGTGTTTATATTTTGCAACAAATCAGCCACCAAAAATTATATTTAAATTGAATTTAATCATTTGATTATTCAATGTAAATTTAGAATTACACAAACACTGCCATAAATCGAAAGATCGTCTGAAAACCCATATCAAGCTTTCAGACGACCTTTTCATCAACAACAGATTTCAAGTTTCATAATCCTGCACGATTTTTTCGTACACGGCTTCGGGCAGGTAGCGGCGTATTATGTCGTGCCAACCATCGGGGCCGACCAGGCCTTTGACCATAGTGGAAGACACTTCGGCGATTTCGCGCGGTGGCATCAGGAAAACCGTCGAAATTTCGGGCGCAAGGTCGCTGTTGATATAGCGCATGGAGCGTTCGTATTCATAGTCGGCGGCAGAACGGATACCGCGAACGATAAACCCTGCTCCGATTTCGCGCGCGTAGCGAACCAGGAAGCGGTTTTCAAATACGCTGATGCGGACATTGGGAAAGCCTTCCGTAATCGCTTCGAGCATATCGCGGCGTTCGTCTATAGTGTAGGTATTGTGTTTTTCAGGATTGATACCGATGGCGACGACGAGTTCGTCAAAAAGCGCCTGCGCTTCTTGTATCATCCAAAGATGACCGAGGGTCGGCGGGTCGAAGCTGCCTGCGTAAACGGCACGGCGCGGGGGAATAGTGTTCATGGGTAGTGGCGTGAGTGATGGCAGCCGTCAGGATAGCGGGCGGGGAATGGAATGTCAAAAAGGTCGTCTGAAAATCAGAAAACCTGTTTTCAGACGACCTTTGAATTCTTTCGTCAGATGCGCAAACGGTTAATCATCGCCGCTGAACGCCAGCAAAATACGCAGCAGGCTGCTGAAGATATTGTAGATGGAGATGAAGATGGTCAGAGCCGCGCTGATATGGCTGTCTTCCCCACCGTCAATCACCGTGCGTACCTGCCACATAATCATCAGCGAGCTGAACAGGACAAACGCTGCCGAAACGGCAAGGCTCAATGCAGGGATTTGCAGGAAGAAGTTGGCAATCATCGCGATCATCAACACCACCGCGCCGACGGTCAGGAAGCGGCCTAGCGAATTCATATTGACATTGGTGCGGCGCGCCATGGCAGACATGGTGAAGAATACCCCGGCAGTCATGGCGGCAGCGATGCCGACGATTTGCGTACCGTTTGGAATAGCGAGCGTATATTGCAGAAGCGGGCTGATCAGCACACCCATGCCGAAAGTGAAGATCATCAGGAGGGTTGCGCCGACATTGCTGTAACGGTTTTTCTCAATGAGGAAAGTCATGCCGTAGAAGAACACCAGCACGGCAACCAGCCCCATCCAGCCCTGACCGAACAGAGAGAATAGATTCAGTCCGAACTGGCCGCTGAAATATGCGCCGGCGACGGCGGGAATGAAAGACAGACCGAGCAGGCGGTAAGTTTTTTGCAGGACGGTATTTTTAGCAACCTGTCCCGTGGCGGTATAGTCGTAAACGTCGTTTCGCATGGCGTTTGCTCCTGAAAAATGGTTTGAAAACAAATAAATTCGGATTCTAACAGTAAATCATCGGCTTGGGCATATCAAGTATGCCGCCGTCGCCGCTTACCGATAGATAATGGCGGATGGCAGATTTTAAAGGGCTTGAATGAAAGAGGTCGTCTGAAACCAGAAAACCTGTTTTCAGACGACCTTTATTTACAATACCGTTTACCGGAAGATTATTTCTTCGAGCCGACGAATGCGCCTACCGTATTGCCGCTAGAGAATCCGCCTGCAACTTCCGCTGCATTTTTGCCAAAGAAACCGCCTTTGACTTGGGTCGCTCCGGATTGGTCAAACTTGTTGCCGCTAATTTGGGCATTAACAGCAATGTTGCCGCCAAATGCAGCATCACGGGAGATAGTGCCTGTTAATTTTTTACTGTCAAAATTGGCAGTCAACTCTGTGCGGGTAATATTGTAATTTGCGCCGCTATGCATAGAAGCAACGCTGGTGTTGTAATGAACTTGTCCTTTAGGCAGCTCGGCTGCGGGCGTAAAGCGTCCGCTGAAGAAAGCTTGTTTTTTACCGTTAACTTCCAACACGCCTGCAGTAGCATTTGCTGAAGCAGTATTGACCAAGAATTTCTGTACGGATTTCGGCTCGCCGGATGCAATTCCTGAAATAAAACCAGGGACTTTGCCTTTCCAATTATTCAAAGAAACACCGCCGCTTTGGGTCAAGTCGAAATCCACACCGTCAACGCGGATGTGTTTGATATTGCTATTATCGATGGCAATGCTGTTACCGCCAACTGTTTGCTGTGCAGCGGTAGGAACCGCCGGAGTAGCAGGAGTTTTAGGAGCAGTAGGCGTTTTACCCGTCTCAGGTTTTGCAGGAGTTGTCGTTGATGGGGGAGTTGCAGGCTTCTGCGACGTTGATGGGTTGCTTGGACCTGCGTTAGGCGTAGATTGTGAAGAAGGAGTGGAATTTCCACCACCGCCCCCGCCTCCGCAGGCAGCCAAAGTTGCTGTACAAATCAATGCAAGTACTTTTTTCATGTCGTATCATCCTTTTTTAAATTGAATCTCGAAGTTTCTGTATTCGGGAACAAGTCTTGATTGTGCTTGCGATGCACCTGAATCAATGACTTAGACATTTTATACTAAAAAGATAAGCCGACCTATATGTAATAGTTAATTCAAGTAAATTTACAAACAAAATATAACTAAATTATAACCAAGTTAACAATTTATTGGCAGGAACCGCATCAAATCAACTCACTTTTTCAGACGACCTGCATTTTCCTCATGAATCCTTTATAATCTCTTCCTTTATAAATCAATATCTTTCGAAAGAAGCAAAATGTCCGATTTCCGTCAAGATTTCCTCAAGTTTGCGCTGGCGCAGAATGTATTGAAATTCGGTGAATTCACAACCAAGGCAGGCCGTCAGTCGCCTTATTTTTTCAACGCCGGACTGTTTAACGACGGCGCATCGACGCTGCAACTGGCGAAGTTTTACGCGCAGGCGATTATCGAGAGCGGCGTAAAATTCGACATGCTGTTCGGCCCAGCTTATAAAGGCATTATTTTGGCGGCGGCGACTGCGATGATGCTGGCGGAAAAAGGCGTGAACGTGCCGTTTGCCTACAACCGCAAAGAAGCGAAAGACCACGGCGAAGGCGGCGTATTGGTCGGTGCGCCGCTCAAAGGCCGCGTATTGATTATCGACGACGTGATTTCTGCGGGAACATCTGTGCGCGAATCGGTCAAACTGATTGAGGCGGAAGGTGCAACGCCCGCCGCTGTCGCCATCGCGCTCGACCGCATGGAAAAAGGCACGGGCGAATTGTCCGCCGTTCAGGAAGTGGAAAAACAATACGGCCTGCCCGTCGTCGCCATTGCCAACCTGAACGACTTGTTCACGCTCCTGCAAAACAACGCAGAATTCGGCGGCTTCCTCGAGCCGGTCAAAGCCTACCGTGAACGCTACGGTGTTGCCTAAAATACGATAAACAAAAGGTCGTCTGAAAACGGATACCCCCCTTTTTCAGACGATCCCATCCAATCAAACACACATTAAAACAACACATTCCACACTTTACACGGAAAACCTCTATGCCCGCCTGTATCTGCCCACACTGCAAAACCTCACTTTGGGTCAAAGACACCCAGCTCAACGTCGCACAAGGCTTTGTCGTTTGCAATAAATGCGAAGGCCTGTTCAAAGCCAAAGACAGCCTGGCGCCGTCTTCCGCCCCCGCCAATCCCGACACGCTGCCCAATGCCGTTACCGACGTCCGTCTCGTACACGACATGGGCGGCAACATCCGCAACCGCAAACAACTCTCCCGCCACGAAATCGCCAGCCTGCTCGACAGCGCCGAACGTGCCAAAAAAGCCAAAGAAGAGGCGGCACGGCGAGCCGAAGATGAAAAACGTCGGGCAGAAGACCTCCAAGCCCTGATGGCGGCAGCCGCTGCCAAACCCGCCAAATCCGAAGAAGGCTTCAACTGGACGTTGGCGGTACTGGTTGCGCTGACCGTCCTCATCATGCAGCTTTTCTATCTGGTCTTGTTATGAACACATCTCCGGGCTTTGTCGCCGATTTTCGCGAAGCCGCGCCCTATATCCACTACCTGCGCGGCAAAACACTGGTTATCGGCATCACCGACAGCCTGCTCGAAGGCGACACCCTGAACCGGCTTGCCGCCGATTTCCACCTGCTCGCCGGATTGGGCGTGCGGCTCGTGTTGGTACACGGCACGCGCCATTTCCTCAACCGCCTCGCCGCCGACAGACAATTCGTTCCGCAATACCACCGCAACCGCCGCATTACTGACGACGCCACCCTGCGCGACGCCAAGCAGACGGTCGGCATGATACGCAGCGACATCGAAGCCGCCCTGTGCAGCAGCGCATCCGCCCCCTTGCGCAACAAACCGATTCCCACCGCTTCGGGCAATTTCCTCACCGCCCGTCCGCTCGGCGTCATTGACGGCATAGACATGGGCTACACCGGCATCGTCCGCAAAACCGACACCGACTCCATCAACCGCCGCCTCGACGACGGCGCCATCGTCCTCATCAGCCCGCTCGGACACTCCTACGGCGGCAAAACCTTCAACCTCAGCATGAGCGAAGCCGCCGAAGCCGTCGCTGTCGCCCTTCAAGCCGAAAAACTCGTGTACCTGACTGAAGAAGCCGGCATTTGCAACGCCGACGGCATCCTCATGTCCACCCTATCCTCAGGCGAAGTCCGCAACCTGATAGAAACCGCACACAACGTCCCCGTGCGCCTGCTTCAAGCCGCCGTTAATGCCGTCGAAAACGGCGTCAGCCGCGTTCAAATCCTCAGCGGGCGCGAAGACGGCGGGCTTTTGCGCGAACTCTTCACCCGTGAAGGCTGCGGCACCGCCATCGCCCGCGATGCCTTCGTCTCCATCCGCCAAGCCCACAGCCGCGACATCCCGCGCATCATCGCCCTGATACGCCCGCTTGAAGAACAAGGCATCCTGTTACACCGCAGCCGCGAATATCTCGAAAACCACATCTCCAGTTTCTCCGTCCTCGAACACGACCGCAACATCTACGGTTGCGTCGCCCTCAAAACTTTCGACGATCCCGAAATCGGCGAACTCGCCTGCCTCGTCGTCTCCCCCGAAGCCCGCGACGGCGGCTACGGCGAAATGCTGCTCGACCACCTCTTCCAAAAAGCCCGCGCCATGGACATCCGCCGCCTGTTCGCCCTCTCCACCCATACAGGCGAATGGTTTGCCGAACGCGGTTTTCAGACGACCTCTCTCGACGCATTGCCCGAAGAACGCCGCCGCGACTACCTTGCCAACGGCCGTAATTCGCAAGTGTTCGTCCGAAATATTGAATCTTGATGCAACACGTTTTGCGCCTCCCGTTCATCCGACCTCGTGGCCGAACCCATCATTCAGATTTAGCTTGTTCACTGTTAAATATTATATTCGGACAGAGGCTGACAGTTTGCCGATTCCGGATAAACCTGCCCAACCCATTGCCGTTTCCGTGCGGGCGGAAAGTGGAAAAGTCAAACAACAAAACAATATCCCCATACGGCCTTTTTAAAAGAGGTCGTCTGAAAACACGGCATATATTTTCACCGAGCAACGACCTTATCGGGAAATGCGAACTTGCCGAACATCCCGTTTATGTATATGATAACGAACACCGTGCCGGTGTAGCTCAGTCGGTAGAGCAGCGCATTCGTAACGCGAAGGTCGGGGGTTCGATTCCCTTCTCCGGCACCAGATTGCATAAAGAGAGGTCGTCTGAAAACTTGTTTTTTGGGTTTTCAGACGACCTTTTTTCTGTTTTATATTTCTCTTTTACATCAATCAGCAACATTCAAAGCTATCTGCCTTATTTTTATCCCCGCCGATATATAGTGGATTAAATTTAAACCACTACGGCGTTGCCTCGCCTTGCCGTACTATTTGTAATGTCTGAGGCTTCACCTTGTCCTGATTTAAATTTAATCCACTATAGGTCGCTATTTTCGGATAGGCACAAACTGGTATTTGGTGGTTTAGGAAGGATTTGCTTTGTGCAATCCTGCGTTCAGGGGCGTGGGTTTTGCCATTCGAAGTTTGGCACGGCAGGAATCAGGAAATACCCTGCAAGCGGGCCTGCGCCGAGCGTTACGCCGCGCGAACGGGTCTGGTGGTTTGCGAGCTGGCAAGCTTCCATTTGCGCCAGTGCCGTAGCAACTGTATTTTTCACCCAGTCGGGCAAAAATACAGTTACTACAAAATACGGTTTTTCCAAGCTTGAAACTGATGAAATCCGTTTAAAAGCAGCATTTGTAGCTCTTCTCCAGAAGATATGACAGTATAGTTATCACTATATTCTTCCGGTAAATGTTGTGCAGTGTCTTGTTCTAATAAGATAAATAAGGGTTCAGTATCGCTAACTTGCGGATTAACAATCACCCAATCCGCAGCACGGCACAGCTCATAGATGAAACTACACTCCTCATCCGTTAAATATGCATGGCCAATATTTCCTTCAAACTGGCATTCCCTATCATTGAAATCCGTTATTTCCAAATCTGTGGAACAGTTATCAAACTCTAAATAGTTGCCGTCCTTATCACGAAGGCAGCTATCTAGTCCCCTGCTGTTTAAAAATGATTTTGCACCTTCGCGGTTGCCGTCTACCTGTTCACCATTTTCAAAGCGGTAGAAATATAGGGAAAAGCCCATTGTTACTCCTTGTTTATTTGATTTTCAGGTTGGGTTTTACACATCAATTTTAATGTGTAGGCTGCTTTTGTAGACTTTGAAAACCTACCGCAAGTCAGATTCTTGAATCTGACCTCTTGTAGTAACAGATGTGTCGAAACACAAGAATTATCTGACTGCGGCTGCTATAGAGACCGATGAGCTTTTAGATAGCCCGAAACCGCAACCGATAAAGCAACAACAGTGTTGGCACGGCAGTTGCCCAAAAGGGAATAGCCACCAGCTGCCATACAGTATGGATGGTTTCAACAAAATCGTAAGTACTCCAACTGCCTTCGTAAGCATTCCATATCTCCATATCCGCGAAAAACCACAAACCGACCAGCCACCATCCTCCAATGGCAAAACGGACGTGCGGATGGTGTTTTAGAAGAGGGACGACCGACACTGAGACATATAGCAACGACACAACCAGCGCATCAAGGGCGATATGTGTGTAATAGTTACAAAACCAGCTATCAGAAAGACAGCTATTATCTGTATTTTCGCTCAGCTGATTCGTTGCCCAATACAGTTGGATGAAGGTAGCAGTGGCGATTGGCAGTACGGGGCGAAGTGACATATTTTTCCTTTCGACCAAGTAATTCGATATGTTTTTGACAGCATTTTTAAAAAATCGCACGTACGATGAACATCTGCCCTTTGCCTTCCTTTTCAAAGCCATAAAGAGGCTTAAAAGCAGTAGCCATAGGCCAGATTTTTGAATCCGAGATTGTGGAGTAACGGCTGTATCGGATACAAGTATCCGAATTACGGAACCGCTTCTGGATTCACGCCTGCACGAGAATGACAGCAGGGATACGTTCTATTTTAATCTACATAAATATGTGCCGGTATTAAAAAAGGCCGTCTGAAACTTTCAGACGGCCTTTATTCAAATTAACCCTTACTTGGCATCCTTAAATCCACGCTTCAAATGCACCATCAACAATGCGACGGCGGCAGGGGTTACGCCGGAGATGCGGCTGGCTTGGCCGACGGTTTCGGGTTTGTGCTGGTTGAGCTTTTGCTGCACTTCTGCCGACAAGCCTTTGACTTTGCTGTAATCGATGTCGTCGGGCAGCTTTAAGGTTTCGATATCGCGGCGGCTGTCGATTTCTTCGTTTTGGCGGTCGATATAGCCTTGGTATTTGACTTGGATTTCGACTTGCTCAATCACGTTTTCAGGCAGCCTGCACTGGCCGAATGTCAAACGGACTAAGGCGGTTGAAGAAGCCCTCAACCGCTGGACGAGAAAAGCATTGGATGATGAGATGTCGGGTGATTTGTTTTTAGTGGCGCTCGCCAATAGCATTTAAGCATTGCGCTTGAATTGCGAATACAAGGGCATCACAAGCCGTTCAATAACCTTTCTGATTTAAATAGCGGTATTGGTTGCAGGCTTCTTGAACTCCACCATCACATGCTTTACCGAACCATTCCTTGCTAAGATGCAAATCTTGGCGCACGCCTTGTCCGATGTGATACATCTCACCCAAATTATATTGGGCTTCGGCATGTCCCTGTTCCGCTGCTTTGCGAAACCATCTGAGCGCTTCAGCATAGTCTTGGCGCACGCCATATCCGTTGTAATACATCGCCCCTAGATTATTTTGGGCATAGGCATCCCCCTGTTCTGCCGCTTGGCGATACCATTTGACTGCTTCGGCATAGTCTTGGCGCACGCCTTGTCCGTTGTAATACATCGCCCCTAGATTATTTTGGGCATCGGCATTCCCCTGATCCGCCGCTTGGCGATACCATTTGACTGCTTCGGCATAGTCTTGGCGCACGCCATATCCGTTGTAATACATCGCCCCTAGATTATTTGGGGCATCGGCATTCCCCTGTTCTGCTGCTTTGCGAAACCATCTGAGCGCTTCAGCATAGTCTTGGCGCACGCCATATCCGTTGTA
>NZ_KV789604.1:0-2109 GCF_001807625.1 Neisseria sp. HMSC03D10 | reverse complement strand
AGGGGATTTTGGGGGGATTTTGCAAAGGTCTCCCTCTACCCAACCTCAAATTCTCTGCATTAGAATAATATATTGATCAAAAGGAGAACACATGACTACCTACTTCGTCTCTCGTCATACAGGCGCGATTGAATGGATAAAACAGCAACCGCAATGGCAAATAGATGAATTTACCTCACACCTGGACGCAACAAGAATTCAAGCGGGTGATGTTGTTTTAGGAACGTTGCCCTTGGACTTGGCTGCAGAAGTGTGCCATCGCGGTGCCAAATTTTATTTTTTAATTTTGCCCCAGCAGTTTGCAGAACGAGGCAACGAGCATACTGTAGCAGCCATGTCTGCCGCAGGCGCAACCTTGCAACGGTTTGAAGTCAAAAAAATCACCGAATAATTTTTCAGGCTGTCTAAAAAATCTCAATCAAGGAGAGTGCAATGAAATACAAACGCAGAGTTTTAGTCGCTGTTACCGGTATGTCGCCACAAATTTTGACCGAAACCGTCTATGCCCTGTATACGCAGCAAAATTGGCTGCCTGATGAAATTTTTGTACTGACCACACAAACCGGCTACAACAATATCGTTCGTAATTTGCTTGGGGAAGACGGCTTTTTCACGCGCCTTTGCAAAGATTACAATCTGCCTGAAATTCAGTTCGGCGAACGGAACATCCATGTTATCCACGATGCCGACGGCGAAAAACTGAGTGATATCCGCACACCTGAAGAAAACAATTTGGCAGCGGATATGATTGTGAATTTTATCCGCCAACAATGCGCCGATGATAAGACCGAGCTACACGTTTCGATCGCAGGCGGACGAAAATCCATGGGATTTTATATTGGTTATGCACTATCTTTGTTTGGTCATCCGCAGGATAAGCTGTCGCACGTCCTGGTTACCGAAGGATTTGAAAACAACCCGCTTTTTTTCTATCCGACCCATTACGACAACTATATTTCCAAAAAGCCGTACGACCCTAATTGCACAGAAACCATTAATACGCGTGAAGCCAAAGTAATGCAGGCAGAAATTCCGTTTGTACGCATGAGTTACGGTTTGCCAAATTTGGCGCAGAATAATGTGAGCTACTCTGAAGCAGTACAACTCCTACAAAACAATTTAAAAGCTGACCGCATCATTTTAAATATCAAAAATTGCACCATTCAACTTGGGCAGGACAAACCCATTAAAATAGCCGACAAACGCTACTTTTTTGCCTATACCGCATTAGCACGGTTTCATTTACAAAATAAAAACATCAAGCTGATAAACCAAGCAGCCTGCTATGACAACATTAAAAACAACAAATGGCAGCTTGGCGTATATCCCGAACTGGATGATTTTCAAACATGCTATTGGGACATCATGCAAATCAACGAACCATCTCTCAAAAATGCTCCGAATCGTCAAGAGCTGTTAGAGCAGGCGCGCAATAGCGCATTGCAAAGTTTGCGCGAACTACCTTCCAAACTCCGTCTCATCTTAATGGAGAACTTTTCAGAATACGTTGCAGAACAATACGGCGTATTTAGCACAGGTACGCGCAAAACAACGCCTACATATTATTTAAAAGTGCCGGTCGAAAAAATTGAAATTGTAGGGTAACAAAAAATCATTTTTTAAGCTGCCAGCCCTATTTCCACTTTTACATGGAGTCTTACATGTCCCAAACCATCATTGCCCTTTGCACTGCCGAGCAACTGGCCTCCGCCATTCCCGATTGGCAACGATACGGCATTCAATTTGCAAACACATCAGAGCGCCTAAATCGCTTCCAAGCAGCCGATTGTATTTTGTGTTTGCCAGAGACGCCCGTTCCATTATTAAGTGCGGCATGGCAGCGTTTTTCCCAAAGCCGCTTTTTCATCTCACAGGGCAGACAACAGTGGTTGGACGGACAAACACGGCAATCTGTAGATTTCAATCAGCTGTTATCTACCCGCGAACAGCCTAAAAAAGAACAACAGGCAGTAACAACCCCTCCCCAACAAATACAAATCAAACAGTCCAGTAATCCGCCTGGTAACATGACAGACAACACACTATTGTTTGAAATATTCAAATTCGCCGCCTGGGGCTTAGAACGTGTTCATTGTCTCAGCCTCTGCT
>NZ_KV789603.1:6888-17293 GCF_001807625.1 Neisseria sp. HMSC03D10 | reverse complement strand
AGTGTCCAAGATTTGGGGGCCAGTTCAAACCGATTGTCAGGCTTTCAGACGACCTTTGCCTTCTTTTTACGCCTTATTTTTTAAACATATTTTTAATGATGCCCATCACACTACGGGAGATGGCATTGGTCACTTGGCGGTTGATTTGGCTGCCGATGGCATCGGCGACGTTGTAACCCAAGCCCTGTCCTGACTTTTTACGTCCGCCGCTCAAGCCGCCGAGCAGTCCGCCGAGTATGCCGGGATCCGCATTGGCGGCTTCTTTTTCAGCGGCTTTTTGCGCTTTTTCCTGCTCTTTTGCCGCCGCTGCCGCCTCTTTCTCCGCCGCAGCCTGACTGTCGGCTTCGGCTAAGGCTTCAAAGGCGGAATAGTTGTCCACCATGTCTTTATAGGTCGGATACAAATCGTCGTTTTGGAACAAGCGGTTGCGCTCTTCGGCAGCAAGCGGGGTCAAGGAAGATTGCGGCGGCAGGACAAGCGCGCGTTCTACCGGCTCGGGCATACCTTTTTCGTCGAGAAAGGAAACGAGTGCTTCGCCGACGCCCAGTTCGGCAATCGCTTCGGCAACTTTGATATTCGGATTGCTGCGGAAGGTTTCGGCAGCGGCCTTAACCGCTTTCTGGTCACGCGGGGTGAAGGCGCGCAGGGCGTGTTGCACGCGGTTGCCGAGCTGTCCGAGGATGGTATCGGGCAAATCGAGCGGGTTTTGGGTCACAAAATACACGCCCACGCCTTTGGAACGGATCAGGCGCACGACTTGTTCGACCTGCTCCACCAGCGCATTGGCGGCGTTGTCGAACATCAAATGCGCTTCGTCGAAGAACATCACGAATTTCGGTTTGTCCAAATCGCCGACTTCGGGCAGGGTTTCAAACAACTCCGCCAACATCCACAGCAAAAACGCGCTGTACATACGCGGCGAGCGCATCAGTTTTTCCGAATTGAGGATATTGATGACGCCTTTGCCGTTGTCGGTCTGCATCCAATCTTGCAGGTTGAGCGACGGCTCGCCGAAGAATTTTTCCGCACCTTCGTTCTCCAGCGTCAAAAGCTGACGTTGAATCGCGCCGATACTGGCGGCGGAGACGTTGCCGTATTGCGTGCGGTATTCCGAAGCGTGGTCGGAAACGTGTTTCAGCATACTGCGCAAGTCTTTCAAATCCAGAATGTGCCAGCCTTTGTCGTCGGCGACTTTAAACACAAGGTTCAGCAGGCCTTCCTGCGTGTCGTTCAAATTCATCAAACGCGCCAGCAGCAGCGGGCCCATTTCCGAAACAGTCACGCGCACCGGAATGCCGGTTTCGCCGTAAACATCCCAAAAGCGCACGGGGAAGCTTTGCAGCCATTGCTCGCCCAAACCAAACTCGGCAATGCGTTCGCCCACTTTGCCGCTGGCAGCACCCTCCTGCGCGATGCCCGACAAATCGCCTTTGACGTCAACCAAAAATACGGGAACGCCCTCGCTGCTGAAGGCTTCCGCCATACGGCGCAGGGTCACGGTTTTACCCGTACCGGTCGCACCGGCGATCAAGCCGTGGCGGTTCGCCATTTTGCCTTGGATTTCAAGTGTCTTATCGCCCGCGCGCGCGATGGGGAATGTCGTCATGAAGGTTTCCTTTGATTGGATGGTTTGAAAAATAAGGTTATTTTCTTATGTTTCCACACACAGGGCAACAGATAGGCAGAAGGTCGTCTGAAAAGTTTTCAGACGACCTTTTACTATAAATAATTCAAACAAAAAGCGCGAACCTTACGATTCGCGCTTTTTTCAGACGACCTCAATTATTTCTTGTCGTCTTTTACTTCTTCAAAGTCGGCATCTACCACGTCGTCGTCTTTCTTGGCGGAAGACGGTTCGGCTTGTGCGCTTTCGCCTGCTTGGGCTTCGGCTTGCGCTTGTGCGTAAACCATTTCGCCCAGTTTTTGGCTGGCTGCGCCCAGTGCTTCGGCTTTGGCATCGATGGCGGCTTTGTCGTCGCCTTTCACGGCTTCTTCGGCTTCTTTCAACGCGGCTTCGATTTTTTCTTTCTCGGCTGCGTCGAGTTTGTCGCCGTAGTCGGCCAAAGATTTTTTCACGGAGTGAATCAGGGCTTCGGCTTGGTTGCGGGAAGCGACCAATTCAGTCAGTTTTTTATCTTCCTCGGCATTGGCTTCGGCATCTTTCACCATGCGTTCGATTTCTTCTTCGCTCAAACCTGAAGAACCTTGGATGGTGATGTTGGCTGCTTTGCCTGTGCCTTTGTCTTTGGCGGAAACGTGCAGGATGCCGTTGGCGTCAATGTCGAAGGTTACTTCGATTTGCGGCATGCCGCGCGGTGCGGGTGCGATGTCGCCCAAGTTGAACTGACCCAAAGATTTGTTGGCGGAAGCACGTTCGCGTTCGCCTTGCAGTACATGGATGGTTACTGCGCTTTGGTTGTCTTCGGCGGTAGAGAACACTTGCGACGCTTTGGTCGGGATGGTGGTGTTCTTTTGAATCAGCTTGGTCATCACGCCGCCCATGGTTTCGATACCCAAAGACAGGGGCGTTACGTCCAGCAGCAATACGTCGCTGCGGCCGCCGCTCAATACTTCGCCTTGAATCGCTGCGCCTACGGCAACGGCTTCGTCAGGGTTCACGTCTTTGCGCGGTTCTTTGCCGAAGAAGTCTCTCACGGCTTCTTGTACTTTCGGCATACGGCTTTGACCGCCGACCAAAATTACGTCGTCGATGTCGCTGGTGCTCAAGCCGGCATCTTTCAATGCGGTGCGGCAAGGCTCGATAGAGCGGGCAATCAGGTCTTCAACCAGGCTCTCGAATTTGGCGCGGGTAATTTTCATTGCCAAGTGTTTCGGGCCGGTTGCATCCATGGTGATGTACGGCAGGTTGATTTCGGTTTGCTGGCCGCTGGACAATTCGATTTTGGCTTTTTCGGCAGCTTCTTTCAGACGTTGCAATGCCATCACGTCTTGTTTCAAATCAATGCCTTGGTCTTTTTTGAACTCGGCGATGATGTAGTCGATGAGGCGTTGGTCGAAGTCTTCACCACCCAAGAAGGTGTCGCCGTTGGTTGCCAATACTTCGAATTGTTTGTCGCCGTCGAGGTTGGCGATTTCGATGATAGAAATATCGAAGGTACCGCCGCCCAAGTCATATACGGCTACTTTGCGGTCTTTGTTGTCGCCTTTGTCCATACCGAATGCCAAAGCGGCTGCGGTCGGCTCGTTGATGATGCGTTTTACGTCCAAACCGGCGATGCGGCCTGCGTCTTTGGTGGCTTGACGTTGGCTGTCGTTGAAATAGGCCGGAACGGTAATCACGGCTTCGGTTACTTTTTCGCCCAAATAAGCTTCGGCGGCTTCTTTCATTTTACGCAGGACTTCTGCGGAAACTTGCGGAGGAGACAGCTCTTTGCCTTGCGCTTTCACCCATGCGTCGCCGTTGTTGGCTTTGATGATTTCGAAAGGCATGGATTCGATGTCGCGTTGGACTTCTTTGTCTTCAAATTTATGACCGATCAAACGTTTGACGGCGTAGATGGTGTTTTTAGCGTTGGTTACGGCTTGGCGTTTGGCCGGTGCGCCGACGAGGACTTCGCCGCCGTCCAGATAAGCGACGACAGACGGCGTAGTGCGTGCGCCTTCTGCGTTTTCAATAACTTTGGTTTGACCGTTTTCAGAGATGGATACACAAGAGTTGGTTGTACCTAAGTCGATACCGATTACTTTTGCCATATTGATGTTGCTCCTAAAAAGATTTTTCTAAGTTAATAATCGTGTGGAACATTTTGTTCCGTTGACCTGTAAATAAGGTTGCCCGATATTTTTTCAAGAGTTTTGTTGAAATTTTTTTTATATAAAATTCAAAAAGCTAAACTATTTATCCACAGGTTGGTATTTTGTTTTTCAGACGACCTTGTCTTTCTTTTCCGATTGGGCATCATCGGAATGATTTTCCAAAAGCGGGATTGGGGCTTGAGGGGCGGGGAAGGGTCGTCTGAAAATTTTATGCTTGATAAACTTCATCAAGCGGTGCCTTCAGGATTCTTGTTTCGCCACGACAACCATCGCGGGACGTAATACGCGGTCGGACAGGGTGTAGCCTTTTTTCATGACGCTGACGATGGTGTTCGGCTCTTGCTCGCTGACGACCGCCTGCATTGCCTGATGTTGGTGCGGGTCGAGTTTGTCGCCGGGCTGCGGGTTGATTTCTTTGATGTGTGTGGCGTCAAACGCTTTTTGCAATTCGTTCAGCGTCATTTGCACGCCCATTTTCAGCGCGTCGAAATTGCCGCTTTGGTCGAGTAGCGCCATCTCGAGATAGTCTTTGACCGGCAGCATTTCGGCGGCGAATTTTTGTCCGGCAAACTTGTGCGTATCGGCGATTTCCTGCTGATGGCGGCGGCGCAGGTTTTGCTCGTTCGCCAGGCCGCGCAGTTCGCTGTCTTTCAACTGCCCTTCCAACTCGGCGATACGTGCCTGAAATTCTTCGTAAGTCGGCGGTTCGGCAGCTTCGGGTTGTTCGGTATTGGGGTTTTGGGCGGCTTCTGCGTTTACCGCCTCTTCGGCTTCGTGTTGATATTGTTCGTGATGTTCGCTCATTTCATGCATCCTTTGGAATGGTTTGAATCGAATGCTACTTTATATAAGGTCGTCTGAAAAAACTTCAAGCACACGGAAACCATCATAAGCATATTCCGCAATGCGCTATCGCAAATCGTTGATAAAAGGTAAGATACGCCGATACCTTCCTATTTTCAGACGACCCCCGACATGAAAAAAGACCACCTGAACACAACCGATTTCAACCTCTGGCATACCATCCGCGAAGAAACCGCCGCCGCCGCTGCCGAACCGATGCTGGCGAGCTTTTTGCACCAAACCGTGTTGCGCCACGACTCGCTCGATTCCGTCCTCGCCTACCACCTCTCCAGCAAACTCGGCAGCCCGATTATGGACGTGCGCGCCCTGTTTGAAATTTACCAGCAGGCATTGGGCAGCGACGCGCGCATCAGCAACTGCGTCGAAGCCGATTTGAAAGCCATTTACGAACGCGACCCCGCCTGTGACGAATATTCGCTGCCGCTCTTGTATTTCAAAGGTTTCCACGCCATTCAGGCGCACCGAATCAACCACTGGCTCTACCAAAACGGCCGCAAAACGCTGGCGTATTTCCTGCAAAACCGCATGTCGGAAGTGTTCGGCGTCGATATCCACCCCGCCGCCCGTTTCGGTCATGGGCTGATGCTCGACCACGCCACCGGTTTCGTCGCCGGCGAAACCGCCGTGTTGGGCAACAATATTTCCATCCTGCACGGCGTAACGCTCGGCGGCTCGGGTAAGGAATGCGGAGACCGCCACCCGAAAATCGGCGACGGCGTGATGATCGGCGCGAACGCTTCGATATTGGGCAACATCCGCATCGGCGACAATTCCAAAATCGGCGCAGGCAGCGTGGTCGTTGCGGACGTACCGTCGTCAATCACCGTCGTCGGCGTACCTGCCAAACCAGTGGGGCGTTCGGTCAAAACCCCATCGGCGGACATGGACCAGAGTTTGCAGGGTACGGCGATGGATTTTGTGATTTGAACTGAATCGCCTGATAAGGCCGCAGATACGAAAAGGTCGTCTGAAAACCTGATGTATAAGGTTTTCAGACGACCTTTTTCTATACGGCCGCCACACTTATCTGGAATACGTCACCCGCCATTAACCACCCTTTCTCATGGAACTGAATCTGATTTTGAATTTCGGCAACCGTTTTTTTCAAATACCTGCTTCTGAAGATTTCCGATGGATCTCTGCCTGAGCGGGAATAATGCACCAATCAGTATGTTGTCTCTAAAAATCAGCTTGGCAGCCAAAGTCAGGATTGGATTTATAAGTCAGCGTTATTACCCCGATACTGCATTCCGCTCGTTGCTGCGCAAGCGTTCCAAATGGTTTTTGACTTCCTGTACTTTTGCTTCGGTAAACAGGTTGGCGATATTTTTCCAAATGCTGTGATAACCGTAGGGACCGTGCTGCATTTCGGCTTTTGCCTCTTCAATCTGCCAGCCTTGGTAAAGGATGCGGTACATTCCGGCAATCAGCCCCGTCCTGTCCGCACCGTGGTAGCAATGGATGAGGACTGCGCCGTTTTGTTGCTGTTTTTCAATCAGGTACAGGATTTCGGCGATGTCTTTAGGTTTGACGTTCCACGACAGCAGCGGGCGGTTGATGATGTTGATGCCGTATTGCTTGAGATAGTCGTCGTCATTGCGGTCGAAAAAGCGCAGATTGACGACGCTTTTGATACCCTGCTGTGAAATGGTTTCGCCGTCCTCGGGGACGGGCTGTTCGCTGCGGTAGAGTTTGTCGTCGATACGGTAAAGGTTGGCATCTTGCTTGACGGATACTGCCCAAAGTCGGGTATTCATGGTTCGTGTTTCTTGAGTGGACGAGGCTTGGCAGGCGGCAAGCAGGAAGGCTGAGAAGATAATCGGTATGGTTCGTTTCATCATAGGGATGGATTCAAAAGGTAAAAAGGTCGTCTGAAAAAGGAATCTGTTTTCAGACAACGTGTTTGATGTTTGAGAAAACCGCTTTATTCCCATACGTTCGCCCGCTCGACCTCTTTCCACGCGTCGAGAATCAGGCTGCCGTCGTTGTCTTTCAACAGCGTCGCGTCGGAAAGCATACGCCGCCAGGTGCGGGCGTTTTTCAGGCCGTGCATCAGCCCGAGGCTGTGGCGGACGATGTGGCGCAAGATTGTGCCGCGTCCGGCTTGGATTTGGGCTTGACTGTATGTGTAGAGGCGCTGCACCAAATCGGCGTATTCAATCGGGCTGCGGGTATCGCCGTAAAACAGCCTGTCCCATTCGTGCATGACCATCGGGTTGTGATACGCCTCGCGTCCGACCATTACGCCGTCAACGTGTTGCAGGTGTCCGGCGATTGCTTCGTTGGTGGTGATGCCGCCGTTGATGATGATTTCCAGATCGGGAAACTCTTTTTTCAAGCGGTAAACGTAATCGTATTTCAACGGCGGAACGTCGCGGTTTTCTTTGGGTGAAAGGCCGTCCAGCCATGCGTTGCGGGCGTGGACGATGAAGGTTTTGCAAGCGGTTTTGTCGCGCAGCGTGCCGACGAAATCGGCGACGGTTTGGTATTCGGTCTGCCTGTCGACGCCGATGCGGTGTTTGACGGCAACGGGGATGCCGACCGCGTCCTGCATGGCGTTGAGGCAGTCGGCAACCAGCATGACTTCGTTCATCAGACACGCGCCGAACGAGCCTTTCTGTACGCGCGGGCTGGGGCAGCCGCAGTTGAGGTTGACCTCGTTGTAGCCGTATTCTTCTGCGGCTTTGGCCGCTTTCGCCAAATCGGACGGGTCGTTGCCGCCCAGTTGCAGGGCGACGGGCTGCTCGCCTTCGTTGAACATCAAAAAGCGGTCTTTGTCGCCATAGACGATGGCGCCGGAATTGACCATTTCGCTGTAAAGCCATGTGTTGCGGGTAATCTGGCGGGCGAGGTATCGGTAGTGGCGATCCGTCCAGTCGAGCATGGGGGCGACGGAAAGGCGGCGGGACGGGAGGTTGGTTTGAGACATTATGTAGTGTGTAAACAGTGTTTCAGACGACCTTTGTTCTTGAAGGTCGTCTGAAAAGGAAACGGATTAAACGGATGCCAAGACGGCGGAAAACCGATGCGTCAGATTGGCTTTATAGCAAAACTTAAGGTTGCTTTTGCTTTTCTCCGACGATTTGTTCAAATGTTCGGATTAAGCTTGAAGCGATAACCTCTTCGCTAAACTCCGCCAAACAATCTCGACGCAGTTTTTCATGATCGAAGCGTTCGCGATTTTCATACATTTCAATCAATGCATCGGTAAGCGCGGGGATATTTTCGGTCGGCACCAAAATACCGTTCTCGGGCGTAACGATGGATTGCGGACCGCCGCACATGGTGGCGATGACGGGCAAGCCCTGAGACAACGCTTCAATAAACACGACCCCGAAGGTTTCCGTGCGGCTGGCAAGGACGAAAGCGTCGCTTTGGCGCATCAAATCTAATACTTCGTCCGTAGTGAGCGCGCCGAGGAAGCTGACGGCATGCGTAATGCCCAACTCTTGTGCCAAACGGCGCAAATTGGCGGCTTCCACGCCGTCCCCGCCGATTTTCAATTTGAGGAAAGGATATTTTTCCAACGCTTTCGCAAAGGCCGGCAGCAGGAGGTCATGCCCTTTCAGATGGCGCAGATGCGAAACGGTACAGAAGGTGTAGTCTTGGTTTCCTTTATCGGGAAACGTGAAATCCCGTGCGAAATTGTCGCCCAGTACGTTGGGCAGGTATTCCCATTCCAAACCGTATTTTTCCTTCAGCAGGCGGCTGAAATCGCGGCTGACGGCAAAACGCGCGGCACTATGTTCGGCAGCGAGGCGCATGATCGGCCATTGGTGAGGCCGTATGAGGTTGCGGGTAATGGTGCTACTGTGTTCGGTAATGACGTAGGGAATACCGTAAGTCTTATAAATTTCGTAAGCGAGGATACCCGCGTAGTTCATGGAGTGTGCATGAACAATATCGGGGCGGCCGTTTTCACGCACATACCGCGCAAATGCCTTCATCCCCGCGCGCACCCAGCGGATGCGGTCCAAATCAATAACAGGAAAACGGGGGAAAAAATACATACTGTCGTAAGCGTAGGTATTCAACCCGCCCTGATTGTGTTTCCGGATGCCGTACGGACCGGTAAAAATAGATTTGGTATGGACGCGCAAATAGCGGAACATCGGCGCAATCACCCCGACTTTCAAACCTTTTCGCTGCAAGGCTTGTGCTTGAAGACGGAAAAAGATTCCGTCCACATCGGTTTCAGTTTTGGGATACCAAGAAGGAATAACGGCAACGTGCATGAAAAAACTTTCGTAATAATCAATCTGAGGTCGTCTGAAAAAACATTCGCCGTTTTCAGACGACCTTTTTAATAACCGGGTAAAACCTACTCCCCCGCCACGGTCATGCTCTCAATCAGTACCGAACCGATTTTGTTGGAAGAGCGGCGCAGCGCGTCGTTGGCAGTGCCGACGATGCCGAGGTACATATCCTGCAAGCGGCCGGCGATGGTGATTTCTTGGACGGGGTGGCTGATGACGCCGTTTTCCACCCAAAAACCCGCCGCGCCGCGCGAGTAGTCGCCCGTGATGGTGTTCACACCCTGACCCATCAGTTCGGTAACCAACAATCCCGTGCCCATTTCTTTCAGCAGGTCGGACTGCGTTTCGTGCGTATGGTTCAAATAAAGGTTGTGTGCGCCGCCGGCGTTGCCCGTGGTCTGCATACCGAGTTTCCTCGCGCTGTAACTGCTGAGGAAATAGCCTTCGACAATGCCGTCGCGGATGACGAAACGCGGCCGCGTGGCGACGCCTTCGGAGTCGAAATAGGTGCTGCCGAAGGCGCGGGGGATGTGCGGTTCTTCGCGCAGGCTGAGGAAATCGGGCAGGACTTTTCTGCCTATGCTGTCAATCAGGAAGCTGCTTTGGCGGTAGAGTGCGCCGCCGCTGAGTGCGCCGACGAGGTGTCCGATAAGGCCGCCTGCGACGGTGGTATCGAAGAGGACGGGATAGCTGCCTGTCGGGATGCTGCGGCTGTTCAGACGACGTAAGGTACGCTCGGCGGCGGTTTTGCCGATTTGCTCGGGGCTGTCCATGTCTTGATGGCGGCAGGCGGCATCGTACCAGTAGTCGCGCTGCATGCCGTTTTCGTCGGCGGCGACGATGCTGCACGAAATGCTGTGGCGCGTGCCTTGTTGGTGGGCGGTAAAACCGTGGGTGTTGCCGTAAACGTATTGGTAATGTCCGGTCTGAACACCTGCGCCTTCGGAGTTTTCGATACGTTCATCCGCGCTCAGGGCGGCTTGTTCACATTGTTTTGCCAACTCAATGGCGGCTTCCGTGCTTAAATCCCATTCGTGATAACGGTCGAGGTCGCCGACGTATTGCGCCATCAGTGAAGCATCTGCCAGACCTGCGCAATCGTCTTCGGCGGTGTAGCGGGCGATGTCAATAGCGGCTTTGACGGTGTCTTGCAAGGCTTTTTCGGAGAAGTCGGCGGTGCTGGCGCGACCTTTGCGTTTGCCGACGTACACGGTAATATCCAGCGATTTGTCTTGCTGGAACTCGATTTGTTCGATTTCGCCCAGCCGTACGCTGACGCTTTGTCCGATGGATTCGCTAAAGTCGGCTTCGGCAGCCGCCGCGCCCATGTTTTTTGCCAAATCCAAGGCGTGCCCGCATAAGCCGGTCAGCTCGGAGGCGGTGTGGTTGAACAGCATAAAAGGTTTCCTGACAGAGGTTTGCGGCATTTTAACCGTTTTCAGACGACCTCGGCAAAAATACCGCCACAGAAGATACAGTGGATTAAATTTAAATCAGGACAAGGCGAC
>NZ_KV789603.1:0-6868 GCF_001807625.1 Neisseria sp. HMSC03D10 | reverse complement strand
ATTTAATCCACTATAAAAGGTCGTCTGAAAACGCCGTTTCGACAGGGCGTTGACGTGAAACCTGCCCGAACGTGCTAAAATACCCGAAACAAAATTAAAGGTTTATCAAAATGTTTGAAAACGAAGACGAATGGGTCAGCAAAACCCAAATGAAAAAGCAGATGAACGATTTGCAGGCTTTGGGCATGGAGTTGACCAAACTCTCGACCGATACGCTGAAAAAAATCGGCTTGGACGAAGACTTGTACGAAGCCGTCGTTACCTACAAAAAAATCACGTCCAACGGCGCGCTCAAACGCCAAAGCCAATTCATCGGCAGGCTCATGCGAGACACCGACCCCGCGCCCATCGAAGCCTTCCTCGCCAAACTGCGCGGCGAAAATACCGCCCACAACGCCTTCTTGCAACGCATCGAACAAGCCCGCACGCGCCTCTTGGCGGACGACAACGCAATCACCCAATTCATGGCGGACTTCCCCCATGCCGACGCAGGCAAATTGCGCACCTTAATCCGCAACACGAAAAAAGAGCAGGAACAAAACAAACCGCCGAAAAACTTCCGCGCCCTCTTCCAAGAAATCAAATCCGTCATGGAAGGCGGTCAGAGCGATTCGGAAGAAACGCAGGATTGGGCAGAATAAATATCGGGGTCGTCTGAAAACGGGGTTGGGTTTCAGACGACCTGTTTTCATACTTCCGGATAAACTTTATCATTAGCCCATAAAAGTCGTCTGAAACCGCCGTTGCCGTCATTCCCGCGCAGGCGGGAATCCGGGTCTCTGCATTGCGGAAATATCTCAAAGTTGCTGCAACTTCAAATTTCCGAATTCCCAGCCGTACGGAAATAACGACGGTAGGTTAACCATCCATACCTGACGGAAAAACAGTATCTGCCCTGCTTATTTTAATTTACAGAAAAAGGTCGTCTGAAAACGGACTTAGCGGGTTTTGCTAACGTTTTCAGACGACCTTTGTTCAAACGCTCTGGCGTTTATTCAGTCCTTTTAGTCGGAAACGGCCATCAGGCTGGCGTTGCCGCCGGCGGCTGTGGTGTTGACGCTGCAAGAGATTTCTTCAAACACTTGCAGGATGTCCAAACCTTGTTCGGACGGGAGGATGCGGATGAGTGCGCCGTCGCGGTTTGCCAGCTCTTGCTTGCGGCTGCTATTCAGCGGGCTTAGGGCGGCGACGTGATGCACGCCTGTGTTTTCGGGTTTGCTGTTGACTTGCAGCAGACCTTCGAGGTCGGCGGTGTAGGAGGCAAGCGGGCTGTCGGGTTCGACGACGGTTACGATGCCTGCGGCGGCAAGTTCGGTCAGGGCGCAGAAGGCTTGCAGGAGGCTGCCGCCGTGTACCCAGACGCGTTTGGGCGCGCGCCAGCTCATGGCGTTGCGTTCGCCGGTCGGGCCGACCAAGACAGATTCTGCTTGGCGCAGGGTGCGGATGCGGGCGTGTCCCAATGCCGATGCCGCTGCTTTTTTCTCTTCCGCATTAAACGGCAGCTTATGAATCAGGGCTTCAAGGCGTTTGAGCGCGACTTCGTCCGCTTGTCCGATACGGCTCAGCGGCGGGGCAACCCATTCGGGGATGCGGGTCAGTTTTTGCAGATAGAACGAACCGCCTGCTTTCGGACCGGTACCTGACATACCGTGTCCGCCGAACGGTTGTACGCCGACGACGGCGCCGACGATGTTGCGGTTGACGTAAACGTTACCCGCTTCGATGCGTTCGCGGATGCGTTTGACCGTACCTTCGATACGGCTGTGTACGCCGCTGGTGAGCGCGTAACCTTTGCTGTTGATTTGGTCGATGATTTGGTCAAGCTCGTCGGCGCGGTAGCGGACAACGTGCAGGACGGGACCGAAGACTTCGCGGGTGAGTTCGTTCAAATTGTTGAGTTCGAACAAAATCGGCAGCACGAAAGTGGATTTCGCAGGATCAACGTCGGAGGCGGCTTTGACTTCGTGGTAAGACTTGGCAACGCCTTTCATTTTATTGATGTGCGATTGCAGGTTTTGCTGCGCTTCGGCATCGATGACGGGGCCTACGTCGGTGGTAAGTTGAACGGGTTTGCCGACGACCAATTCGTCCATCGCGCCTTTGATGATGGCGAGCATCTTATCGGCGACATCTTCTTGAACGCAAAGGATACGCAGGGCGGAGCAGCGTTGTCCTGCGCTGTCGAAGGCGGAATTGAGCACATCCAAGCAAACTTGCTCGGGCAGCGCGGTGGAATCGACAATCATGGCGTTTTGACCGCCGGTTTCGGCAATCAATACGGGGCTGTCGTCGCGTTTGGCAAGGGCTTTGTTAATCAGTTGCGCCACTTCGGTCGAACCGGTGAAAATCACGCCGCCGATACGCGGATCGCCTGTCAGCGCCGCGCCGACATCGCCTGCGCCGAGGACAAGTTGCAAGGCGGAAGTCGGGATGCCTGCTTCGTGCATCAGGGAAACGGCGTAGCTGGCAATCAGGCTGGTTTGTTCGGCAGGTTTGGCGATAACGGTGTTACCGGCTGCCAATGCGGAAACGACTTCGCCGGTAAAGATGGCGAGCGGGAAGTTCCACGGGCTGATGGCGACGATGGCGCCGACGGCTTTGGCATCTTTGGGCAGGGTGTTTTCGGCTTCGCCTGCGTAGTAGCGGCAAAAATCGACGGCTTCGCGCACTTCGGCGACGGCGTTGTTCAACGTTTTACCCGCTTCGCGCACGGCAAGCATCATCAGCGCGGGGGTGTGCTGCTCCAGCAAATCGGCGAAACGGCGCAGGCATTCGGCGCGCTCGGCGGCTGGCGTCGCGCTCCATTCAGGAAACGCGGCAACGGCTGCACCGACGGCTTCTTGGGCAAGCGCGGCATCGGCAAAGCTGACTGTGCCGACGATGTCGTCGTGGTCGGCGGGGTTTTTAATCGGTTGCGCTTCGCCGACATCGCGGGCTTTACCGTTGATAATGGATGCGGCGTGGAAGTCTTGCGCGGCGGCGCGGTTGAGTTTTTCTTGAAGCTGTTGCAACACGGTTTCGTTGCTGAAATCGACGCCTTGGGAATTCAGACGACCCCTGCCGTACAAATCGCGCGGCAGCGGCAAGGCGTTGTGCAGGTGGATACCTTGTTCGGCGATGGTGTCGAACGGGCTTCGGATCAGTGTGTCGATGCTGATGTTTTCATCGACGATTTGGTTGACGAACGACGAGTTCGCGCCGTTTTCCAACAGGCGGCGCACCAAGTAGGCAAGCAGGGTTTCGTGCGTACCGACCGGGGCGTACACGCGCACGCGGCGGCCTAAGTTTTGCGGGCCGACCACTTGGTCGTACAAGGTTTCGCCCATGCCGTGCAGGCATTGGTGTTCAAAGTCTTTGCCTTTGCCCATTTGGTAAATCGCGCCCAAGGTGTAGGCGTTGTGGGTGGCGAATTGCGGGAACACGGCATCTTGCGCGTCCAGCAGTTTGCGCGCGCAGGCGAGGTAGGAGATGTCGGTATGGACTTTGCGGGTGTAGGTCGGATAGCCGTCCAGACCGTCCACTTGCGCCCATTTGATTTCGCTGTCCCAGTACGCGCCTTTAACGAGGCGGATCATCAGTTTTTGATTGTTGCGGCGGGCAAGGTCAATCAGATAGTCGATGACGAAGGGGCAGCGTTTTTGATATGCCTGAACGACAAAGCCGATGCCTTTGTAACCCGCCAAATCGGGGTCGGAAACGAGTGCTTCCATCAAATCCAAAGACAGCTCCAAACGGTTGGCTTCTTCGGCGTCGATATTGATACCGATATCGTATTTTTTACCCAAAAGGAACAGCTCTTTCAGACGAGGCAAGAGTTCGCTCATCACGCGTTCGTGTTGGGCGCGCGAGTAGCGCGGATGGATGGCGGAAAGTTTGACGGAAATGCCGTTGCCTTCGTAAACGCCTTGTCCGGCGGCATCTTTGCCGATGGCGTGAATGGCTTGAACGTAGTCGTTGTAATAGCGGTCGGCATCTTCTTGGGTGTAGGCAGCTTCGCCCAACATATCGAAGGAGAAGCGGTAGCCCATTTTTTCGCGCTCTTTGCCGTTTTGCAGCGCTTCTTCAATGGTTTGTCCGGTAACAAACTGCTTGCCCAACAGGCGCATGGCGTAGTTCACGCCTTGGCGGATCAGGGGTGCGCCGCCTTTGCTGACGAGGCGGTTCAGAGCCGAACCCATCTGCTTGTCGCTCGGTGCAGTCAGTTTGCCGGTAATCAGCAAGCCCCATGCGGCGGCGTTGACGAACAGGGACGGGCTGTTGTTCAAATGGCTTTTCCAGTTGCCTTCGGAAATTTTGTCGGCAATCAGGCGGTCGCGCGTCGCATTGTCGGGAATGCGCAGCAAAGCTTCCGCCAGACACATCAGCGCAATGCCTTCTTCGCTGGAGAGCGAAAACTCGTGCATCAGCGCATCTACCCCGCTGGCTTTGGTGCGGCTGGCACGAACCTGCGTAACCAAACGGCGCGCGAGTTCGGACGCCGCCCGACGCTCCTCGTCGCTCATCTGGGCGCGTTGCAGCATATCCTGAACGGCTTCGATTTCGTCGCGGCGGTAAGCATCGGTAATCGCTTGGCGCAGTGGCGTTTGTGTCGGAAAAGCAAAGTCAAACATTTTAAGGTTCTCCAAAGTTTTTATGATGATTTTCAGACGACCCCATCCCTTTTCGAGGTCGTCTGAAAAGATTTAAAGCATATAGATAATATCTTAATAAATTTATAAGGGCCGGACAAGCAATTTATCTCAAAAACAGGATTTTTTGCTTTGATAAAAAGCAGATAAAGCTAAAAGAGTGCATTATCCGCATAAGCATCAATATAAAAATAAAACCTGCCTTCCCGTATAAAAATTCAGACGACCTGCGGTCAACGGCAGGTCGTCTGAAAACACTTATTTCGCCTCGCGGTATTCTGTGTCCGCTTTTTCAAAACGTTCTTGGATTTCACGAGACGGCTCTTTGTCGGTCAGTGAAACCAGAACAGCGATAATCAAGCAGGCGATGAAGCCGGGGACGATTTCGTACATAGTCCAAATACCGGTTTCATGTGCAGCCAAAGCAGGTTTTTTGACCCACTCCACCCACGCCACCACAGTCAGCGCGCCGGCAATCATGCCCGACAAAGCGCCGTATGCCGTAATGCGTTTCCACAATACCGACAGAATCACAATCGGACCAAACGCCGCGCCGAAACCTGCCCACGCATAAGATACCAAGCCTAAAACTTTGCTCTTAGGGTCGGACGCAATCAGAATAGAGATAATGGCAATCGCCAATACCATCAGACGGCCCACCCATACCAATTCTGATTGCGGCGCATTTTTGCGCAAAAAGCCTTTGTAGAAGTCTTCGGTAATCGCGCTGGAGCAAACCAAAAGCTGGCAAGACAAAGTGGACATGACCGCCGCCAAAATCGCGCTCAAAATAATGCCTGCAATCCAAGGGTTGAACAATAAAGTAGAAAGCGCGATGAAGATACGTTCGTGGTTACCGTGCATGGAAGCGGTTTGGTCGGGGTTTGCACCAAAATACGCAATGCCGAAATAACCGACCGCCACTGCGCCTGCCAGACACAACACCATCCAAGTCATGCCGATGCGGCGTGCGGATACCAGTGATTTCGCGCTTTCAGCCGCCATAAAGCGCGCCAAAATGTGCGGCTGACCGAAATAGCCCAAGCCCCATGCGGCGGTGGAAATAATACCGATAACGGTCGTGCCGGCAAGCAGACTGTTATATTCCTTGCCCGTACCAGCGGCAACGCTTTGAATTGCGGCAGACATTTGTTCCGCACCGCCCAGACCCAGATACACCATTACAGGCGTCAAAATCAGCGCAAAAATCATCAAAGAAGCTTGCAGCGTATCTGTCCAGCTGACCGCCAAAAAGCCGCCCAAGAAGGTATAGGCAATGGTTGCACCCGCACCCAGCCACATCGCCTGATTGTAAGTCATGCCTTCAAACAAGCTTTGGAACAAAGTTGCACCCGCCACAATGCCCGAAGCGCAATAAATCGTGAAGAAAAACAAGATAATCAGCGCGGAAACCACTTTCATCAAGTGTCCGCCCGCGCCGAAGCGGTGGAAGAAATAATCCGGCAACGTCAGCGCATTATTGGCATATTCGGTATGCACGCGCAGACGACCCGCCACCAAAAGCCAGTTGAAATATGCGCCAACGACCAAACCGATGGCAATCCAAGCCTCATTCAAACCGCTCAAATAAATCGCGCCGGGCAGACCCATTAAAAGCCAGCCCGACATATCGGACGCACCCGCCGACATCGCCGTAACAAACGGGCCCAAGCTGCGCCCGCCCAAAATATAATCATCGAAATTGCGCGTGGAGAAATACGCGGCCAGACCAATCAAGAGAACGGCAATCAGATAGATTGCAAAAGTGATATACATGGGATTCATGTACTATTCCTCATCTAAAACTTCAAAATCACGGGCTGATGAAATTGCAGGCAATCCACGCCCAAACATTTTTCTAATTAAAATACAGCGGAAATTCTCGCGTTTTTACGGATACGCGGAACAAATCATTTTCAATTACAACAAGATAAGTAAAAAAATCCTATTGATTTGTAAATAATCCAATCCAGCATACCGTAAAAATTCCCACTTGCAAAGGCAGCGCAAACAGGTTCACCGCACAATGCGGACACGCCAATCAAAATACCATGTAAAACAAAATATTATGAAAATCTATTAAAAAATCTTGTTTTCAAACCTTGAAACTATCTTTCCTAATACCAAAACAATCCGCACAATTTTTCAGTAGTTAAACAACACCCAAAACGGACCAACCCAAATTCCGCCTTAAAACCACCTTGCTTCATTTTCAGACGACGGCGGATTCGCATTTGAAG
>NZ_KV789602.1:0-6100 GCF_001807625.1 Neisseria sp. HMSC03D10 | reverse complement strand
GTCCAACTTTTGGGGTGCAGTTCAAACCTGAAACATGGGTTTTCAGACGACCTTTTTATGTTTTAGAGCAGATTCAATTTAAATCGATACCGTCCCGTTAGCTTCGAACCACTTTGCGCACTTGGGGAATGGCGTGCAGGTTGTGAATAATTTGGTTGATTTGCGCCAAGTCCTTCACTTTAATGATGAACTTGAATTCGACAAAGCCTTCCGTACCTGCCAGCGCTTTGTTGGGCGTTTCGACGGATTCGATGTCTGCGCCGGAGTTGGAGATAGCTTGCGCCATAAGGGCGAGCAGGCCGTGGGCGTCTTCGGACTGGATGCTGAGTCCGGTGCGGTAGGTATGGCTGCCTATGCCTTCCCAGTTCGCATCAAGCTGCTGCTCGGGGTCGGATTTGAGCAGGGTCGGACAGGTATCGCGGTGGATAATCATGCCTTTGTCTTTGACCAAAAGGGCGCGGACGGAATCGCCCGGGACGGGGTGGCAACATTCGGCAAAATGGATGCGGCCGGTTTCTTGGTCGTTGACTTTGATGGGGCTGAGTTTGACTTCGCTGCCGAAGTGCTGCCCTGCCAGTTCGGCGATGTGCATGGCGACGTACACGGGCAGGGTATGCCCCATGCCGACGTTGTAGAGGACTTCTTCAAACGAGGTTTGTTTGTCGTTGAGGTCGGCGAGGTATTTTTCTTTGAGGTCGTCTGAAAGCAATACGTCTTTGGGCAACAGGCTGGACAGGGCTTTTTGCAGGAGGTTTTCGCCGAGGATGATGGCGTCGTGACGGTTGAGGTTTTTGACGTATTGGCGGATGGCGCTGCGCGCACGGCTGGAAACGGTGAAATTCAGCCATGCCGGATTGGGCTTGGCGTGTTCGGATGTGATGATTTCAACGGAATCGCCGGTTTTGAGTTTGGTGCGCAGGGGCATCATGGTGTTGTTGATGCGGGCGGCGACGGTTTTGTGGCCGATGTCGGTGTGAACGGCGTAGGCGAAGTCTATGGGCGTCGATCCTTTAGGCAGGGTGAGGATTTTGCCTTTGGGTGTCAGGATATAGACTTCGTTGGGGAACAGGTCGACTTTGACGTGTTCGAGGAATTCGATGGCGTTCGCGCTGCTGGCTTGCAAATCGAGGATGTTTTTGAGCCATTGGTTGGTATGGAGGACGGCTTGATCGACGGTGTTTTCGCCGGATTTGTATATCCAGTGACCGGCGATGCCGCCTTCGGCTACGGCATCCATTTCGCGCGTGCGGATTTGGACTTCAATGGGCAAGCCGTATGGGCCGACCAGGGTCGTGTGCAGGCTTTGGTAGCCGTTGCTTTTCGGGATGGCGATATAGTCTTTGAAGCGGCCGGGTTTGGGCTGATAGAGATTGTGCAGCGCGCCCAGTGCGGCGTAACACGCGGGAATGCTATTGACGATGACGCGGAAGCCGTAAATGTCCATGACTTCGGCAAAGCGCAATTTTTTTGCCAACATTTTTTGATGGATGCTGTACAGGTTTTTTTCCCGACCTTTGATTTTGGCTTCGATGTTCGCGCCGACCAAACGCTGACTGAAGGCGCGCAAAACTTTGCCGACGACGTCGCGGCGGTTTTTGCGGCTGTTGTCCATCGCTTTTTTAAGGGTTTCGTAGCGGTTCGGGTGGAGGTTTTGAAACGATAAATCCTGAAGCTCTTGGTAGGCGTTGTTCAAGCCGATGCGGTTGGCGATTTGGGCGTAGATTTCGAGGGTTTCTTTGGCGATGCGGCGGCGTTTGTCGGGACGCATGGAGCCGAGCGTGCGCATATTGTGCAGGCGGTCGGCGAGTTTGACGACGATCACGCGCACGTCTTTGGTCATGGCGAGGATGAGCTTGCGGAAACTTTCCGCCTGATGCTCGGCATGATCTTCAAATTTGAGTTTTTCGAGTTTGGAAAGCCCGTCCACCATCTCGGAGATGGTTTCGCCGAATTCTGCCGCCATTTCGATTTTGGATACGCCCGTGTCTTCGAGTACGTCGTGCATCACGCCCGCGCACAAGCCTTGTATGTCCATGTGCCACAACGCAAGTTGCGTGGCGACGGCAAGGGGGTGGGTAATGTAGGGTTCGCCGCTTTTACGGGTTTGTCCGTCATGGGCGTGAAAGGCGTAGGCGACGGCTTTTTCAAGCTCGGCCTGTTCGGATGGGCTGAGATAGGAGGCGGTACGGAACAAAAGTTCGCGGGCTTCGGCAGTCAGCGCGTCGTAGGGGGCAGTGGGCTGGGGGGCGGGCATTTCAGACGGCCTTCGGTGTGTGTTTTGTTTTGAGCCGTCAGACTGTATCGGTCGGATGTGTCGCGCCGATACAATCCGCGCGGCGGTTGGGCAGGTTTTGCCTGCCGGTATTATTTGTTGCGGGTCAGCAGTTCGGTACCGATTTGACCGGCGGCGATTTCGCGCAGGGCGGTAACGGTCGGTTTGTTGTTGCGGATGTCGTCAACCATAGGGGCGTTGCCGTTTTCAAGCTGGCGCGCGCGGCGGGCGGCGACGAGGGTCAGGTCGAAATGATTGGGGATTTTGCCTGTGCAGTCTTCAGTGGTGATACGGGCCATTTGTTTGCTTTCTTTCTATTAATTTGTGATGGAATGTAAATGCGTATTTTCGCTGTTTTTCAGGAATTTTCCAACAGGTTTGAGATAAATCCTTGCTGGGAAGATTTTTTCAGACGACCTGCTTTGATGATGTGGAGCAGATCGGCTTCCGCTCTGTCTAAATCATCGTTGACAACGATATAGTCAAACAGGACGGATTGTTCGATTTCGTGACGCGCTTTGGAGAGGCGGGTTTGGATGACTTCCTCGCTGTCGGTGCCGCGCCCGATAAGGCGTTCGGCAAGGACTTCGAACGAAGGCGGCAGGATGAAGATGCTGCTCGCTTCGGGCAGGGATTTGCGTACCTGCGCCGCGCCTTGCACGTCAATTTCCAAAATCACATCGTAACCCTCTTCGCTAAGGGAATTGACCCCTGCAATGCTGGTTCCGTAATAATTGCCGAAAACGTTTGCGTGTTCGAGGAAGGCTTTTTGTTTGATTAAAGACTCAAATTCCTCTTTGGGAACAAAATGATAATGTACGCCGTGCTGCTCGCCTTCGCGCGGCTGGCGGGTGGTGTGCGATACAGAGACGCGCAAATCGGCGTTGTTTTTCAAAAGACGGGAAACCAGCGTGGTCTTGCCCGTGCCGGAAGCGGCGGAAATGATGAAAATATTGCCTTTTTTATGGGGTTTCATGATGTCGGTACCGATGGGATTATCTGTTGATTGTAGCATACGGGGCGTGTAATTTCATGTTCAGACGACCTTTCAGCCCCGATGGATTTGGCAACCGACGGGCTGACGGCTACAATATCGTGTTAAAAACTTTTCATTTGGGAACACGCAAAATGTTGGTTCATCCTGAGGCGATGGGCGTCGCCGCATTGGCGGACAAAATCCGCAAAATCGAAAACTGGCCGCAAAAAGGCATTTTATTTCACGACATTACACCGGTGCTTCAAAGCGCGGAATATTTCCGCCTTTTGGTGGACTTGCTGGTTTACCGCTATATGGGTCAGAAAATCGATGTCGTGGCTGGCTTGGACGCACGCGGCTTCATCATCGGCGCGGCGTTGGCATATCAGTTGAACGTCGGCTTCGTCCCCATCCGCAAAAAGGGCAAGCTGCCTTTTGATACGATTTCGCAAAGCTACGCGCTGGAATACGGCGAAGCGACGGTCGAAATCCACAAAGACGCGGTCAAACCCGGCGCGCGCGTGCTGCTGGTCGATGATTTGGTTGCAACCGGCGGCACCATGCTCGCAGGCGTAGAACTAATCCGAAAACTTGGCGGCGAAGTCGTTGAAGCGGCGGCGATTTTGGAATTTACGGACTTGATCGGCGGCAGCAAAATCCGCGAAAACGGCGTTCCCCTGTTTACCCTGCTGCAAAACGAAGGCTGCATGTAAACTTCGCCCCATGCCTCAAAGGTCGTCTAAAACAGCCATTCCGCTTTTCAGACGACCTTTTTGTTGCCCCTGATTACGCGGTTAATGTAAATATCGGTTTCAGATTCGGATAATGCCACCAAATCGTTTAAAATACGGTTCTAATTGATTCTAATAAAGATACGGCAAGTAATGAACGCACAACGCATATTTTCCCTCTCGCTCAGCCTGATTGCCGCAGCCGTCTTGTCGGCGTGCGTCTCTGAAAACGACACTTCATCCAAAGAGCCTGCCTCTTCCCTGACCGAACCCGCTTCCATCCCCGCCCGCCGCGCCGAAGGCGAATCCAAAGTATTGTCCGATTACAGCCAATATCAAGGCGCGCTGGACGCTGCCAAACGCGGCGACGATATGTGGGTGCAACAATTCTTGGCTCAGGCGGGCGACAGCGCGATGGCTGAAACCGTCCTCAACGAATGGCTCAAAAGCCTCGGCGCGCGCGGACAATGGGATGTGTTCCGCCAAGAAAACAAAAAGCTGAATGCGGCGGGCCGGGTGCAGGAAGTGCAATGTTATGCCGAACTGGGCAGCGGCAGCTACAACATGGCGGCAGAGCTTGTGCGCGTTACCAACAAGCTACCCGCGGGCTGTACCCGTTTGGTCGAAAGCGCGGCATCGGCAGGTCGTCTGAACAACAACGACGCATGGCGCCGCGTACGCGGATTGTTGAGCAACAGCCAAACCAGCGACGCACGCAGCTTGGCAGCCGCATTGGGCAGCCCGTTTGAGGGCGGCTCGCAAGGTGCGCGCGAATATAGCCTTTTGAACGTCATCGGCAAAGACGCGCGCAAATCCTCCTCCGCAGCCTCTACCCTGTCCGGCATGGAATCCGGCTTAAGCCGCGAACAAAGCAGCTTCGCATGGGGCGTATTGGGACTCTACCAAGCGCAAAATCAAAACATGCAGACCGCGTTGAGCTACTACAACCGCGTTTCCGACCGCAAACAATTGACCGACGAGCAGTTTGAATGGTACGCCCGCGCCGCCCTGCGTCTGCAACGCTGGAACGAATTGTCCGGCATCATCCAACAAATGCCCGACAACCTGCAAAAAGACCCGACTTGGCAATACTGGCTGGGCCGCAGCTACGCCGCACAAGGCAACCAAAGCCGTGCTAAAGAAATGTACGAAAAAGCCACCGCAAGCGGACGCAATTTCTACGCCGTCTTAGCAGGCGAAGAACTCGGCCGCCGCGTCAACACCAAAAACAACGTTTCCGACGCCGATAAAAAAGACGTCCGCCGCATGGCAGACGACGGCGCCATCAAACGCGCGCTGGTTCTGTTTAAAAACAGCCAAAGCAGCAACGATGCCAAAATGCGCCGTCAGGCACAGGCAGAATGGCGTTTCGCCACCCGCGACTTCAACGAGGACAACCTCCTGACTGCCGCGCAAGTCGCCTTTGAAAACCAGTTTTACGATATGGCGATCAACAGCGCCGACCGGACCGAGCGCAAACTCAACTATAACCTGCGCTACCTCTCTCCGTTTAAAGAGACCACCGTCCGCTACGCCTCGCAAGCAGGCATTGATCCCGCTTGGGTTTACGGCCTGATCCGCCAAGAAAGCCGCTTCGTCATGGGCGCGCAATCCAGCGTCGGTGCGCAAGGCCTGATGCAGGTTATGCCTGCCACCGCCCGCGAAATTGCCGGCAAAATCGGCATGAGCAGCAGCGAACTCTACACCATGGACGGCAACATCCGCATGGGCACATGGTACATGGCAGATGCCAAACGCCGCCTGCAAAACAACGAAGTGATGGCAACCGCAGGCTACAACGCCGGCCCCGGCCGCGCCCGAAACTGGCAGGCTTCTACGCCTCTGGAAGGCGCGATTTACGCCGAAACCATCCCCTTCACCGAAACCCGCGACTACGTCAAAAAAGTCATGACCAACGCGACCTTCTACGCATCCCTGTTCAACGAGCCGCAAACCTCGCTGAAACAGCGTATGGGAACCGTTCCGGGTCGTTATTGATTGACGCGGCTGCATCCGATTGTATTGTTTGACAGATACGGAAGCCAAACTTGAAAAAGGTCGTCTGAAAATGTATTTTCAGACGACCTTTTATAGTCAATTAAAATCAAAATAGGACAGTAG
>NZ_KV789601.1:9674-21949 GCF_001807625.1 Neisseria sp. HMSC03D10 | reverse complement strand
GGGGATGTCCAACTTTTGGGGTGCAGTTCACTCGAAACACGAGTTTTCAGACGACCTTTTTTAGTATGTCAAACCGCTGTTAGGAAACAACTTCGCCTTGGGTGCGTTGTTTGTCGATGCTGCGGTTGATGTGCCATTGTTGGGCGATGGTCAGGAGGTTGTTGACTACCCAGTACAATACCAGACCGGCAGGGAAGAAGAAGAACATGGCTGAGAAAACCAGCGGCATGACTTTCATCATTTTTGCCTGCATCGGGTCGGTCGGCGGCGGGTTGAGGAATGTTTGGGCAAACATGGTTACCGCCATAATTACGGGCAGGATGTAGTAAGGGTCGGAGCGGCTAAGGTCGGTAATCCAACCCAGCCAAGGTGCCTGACGCAATTCTACGGAGGCAAACAACGCCCAGTACAAGCCGATGAAGACGGGGATTTGCAACAGCATGGGCAGGCAGCCGCCCAGCGGGTTGATTTTTTCGTCTTTGTAAAGCTGCATCATGGCTTGCTGTTGCGCCATACGGTCGTCGCCGTATTTTTCTTTGATGGCTTGCAGTTTGGGCGCGGCGGCGCGCATTTTTGCCATAGAGCGGTAGGATGCGTTGGTCAGCGGGTAGAGTACGGCTTTGACGATAATGGTCAAAACGATGATTGCCCAGCCCCAGTTGCCGATAATGTTGTGCAGTTGGTTCAGGAGCCAGAAGAGGGGGGAGGCGAACCAGTGTACTTTGCCGTAGTCTTTTGCCAGTTGCAGGTTGTCGGCGATGTTTGCGATGACGGATGTGGTCTGCGGGCCGGCGTAGAGGCTGATGGAGGCTTCGGATTTCGCGCCGTTTTGGATGGCGGCAAGGGGAACGCTGACGCTGGTGCTGTACAGGTTGTCGTTGCGGCGTTTGATGTCGATACGGCAGTCGCCTGCGGCGCAAACGCTTTGTCCGCCTTTAGGCTGGAGGATCCAGGTGGACATGAAGTGGTGTTCAATCATGCCGAGCCAGCCGGTTTGGGTTTTGCGGGCGTATTCGGCTTCGTTTTTGCCTGATTTGGCATCGTCGTCCAAGTCGGAGAAGTTGACTTTTTGGAATTTGCCTTCAGGGGTGTAAACCACCGGGCCGACGAAAGAGCGGGTAAAGTAGCCTTGACCTTCGGGTTCGCTGCGGTCACGTACGATGCGGTAGTCTGCGCTCAGGTTGGCAGGCTTGCCGCTGGTGTTGGTGATGTCGAAACGGACGTTGACGAGGTAGCTGTCTTTGGTAAAGGTATAGACTTTGTCGATTTTCAGTCCGTTTGTTTCAGGCGCGCTCAGGCGGACTTCGACTTTGTCGCCGTTGAGGCTGTATTGTTTTTGCGGAGCGGTAAAGTTGACGCCTTTCAGGATGTTGTTGCCTTGTGCGTCCAAAAGCTCGGACTGGGCAACGTAGGTGTATTCTTTGCTGTCGTTAAACAGGGTGAAGGGTTTGTTTTCGTCGCCATTTGCTTTGTATTTGAGCAGGGTCATTTGACGCAGGTCGCCGCTTTTTTCGTCGATGACGGCTTTGACCGTGTCGGTCGTTACGGTAATCGGCGTTGCGGGGGCGAGTGCGGCTTCAGCGGCAGCGGTTGCGGCGGTTTGCTGCTGTTGCTGCGCGGCTTGTTGTGCCGGATTGGGTTTGGGGCTGGGGAAGAAATGTTCCCAGCCGGCATAGATTGCCAGCGAAATGGCAAAAAATGCTATAAATCTTTTAAAATCCATAAGAGATTCCTGGAATTGACGGGTATGTAATGGAGATGAAAACTGCTTCAGACGGCATTATATAGAAACCGACGGGAAATTAAAGGAAATCAAGTTATCCGAATGATTCGAATTACGGGACGGGGTCGTGTCCGTGTCCGCCGAAAGGGTGGCAGCGGGCGATGCGTTTGAGGGCGAGCCAGCCGCCTTTGAATGCGCCGTATTTTTTGACTGCCTCGACCGCATATTGCGAACAGGTCGGGGTATAGCGGCAGCGCGGCGGTATCAGCGGGCTGATGGCGTATTGGTAAAAACGGATCAGCGCGAGGATGAATTTGGACAACAGGGTATTCATCAGCGTTTGCGCATGAGTTGCGCCAATTGGTTTCGGGCTTCGGCAACGTTTTGCCGGTTGAATGCCAGGCGGACGCGTACGACGAAATCATGCGGCGGCAGGCTGTTTTTGTTCAGTCTGAACCAATCTCGGATGACGCGCTTCATGTAGTTGCGTTCATGCGCGCGTTTCGCTGTTTTTTTGCTGACGACCAAGCCGAGCCGCGGATGGTTCAATCCGTTGTCGGCAGATTGGGAAACTTGCAGCAAATCGCGGCTGCGCCGGTTTTTGAACGCAAAAACGGATGAAAAATCATCCGTTTTTAATAAGCGGTACTGCTTTCCGAAGCGGTAGTCCAAAATTACACTGCCAAGCGTTTGCGGCCTTTGGCGCGACGGGCTGCCAATACTGCGCGGCCACCGCGGGTTTTGGAGCGGACCAGGAAGCCGTGGGTACGTTTGCGTTTGGTAACGGAAGGTTGATAAGTGCGTTTCATGATGTTTCCTAAAAAATCGGTAGATAAATAAACCGTGAATTACACTCTAATTTTCATCTTTTGTCAATCTCGGTTGAGTAAATGGATATGGCGCGCGGGGTGATTCGGTTTGCGGATTTGCGCGGCGCTTTGTGGATAAAATTTCCGGCAGGTTGTGGATAAAGTTTGGCGGAGTGGGTATAATCGGCACTTCCTGTCCCTTTGTCGGGCGATAGGTCGTCTGAAAATGTTGGTGCGGATTTATCGTGATGATTTTCCGAAAATAATTTCATTGTATTTTCAGACGGCGTCCGGTTTGGCGGATAGGGTTTGTGCGGTATTTGCGACACTTTTCCCGTCGGGCTGAAACCGCATTTTCAAGGGCTGCAATTTCCGACGGTTTTTCTCCGTTTCTTTCTAACGATTTCCACGACTCGAGCTTATTCATGACGCTAGCAGAATTTTGGCCGCAGTGCCTCCGCCGACTTCACGATATTTTGCCTGCCGGGCAGTTCGCGCAATGGATTGCGCCCTTGACCGTGGGCGAGGAAAACGGCGTGTGGGTGGTTTACGGTAAAAACCAGTTTGCCTGCAATATGCTCAAAAGCCAGTTTGCCGCCAAAATCGAAGTGGTGCGTGCGGAATTGGTTCCGCAGCAGGCGGCGTTTGCGTTTAAAGCGGGCGTGGGGCAGCATTATGAAATGGCGGAAAATGCGGGGGCGGTTGCGCCTGAACAAGCCGCGTTGACGGAAGAAATGCCGAAAGCGGACGCACAAGAATCTTTTTCGGACGAGACGTCGTCTGAAAACTTAGACAGACCCTCCGTTGCGAAAACGGCGGCGGATATTTTGGCGCAGCGCATGAAAAACCTGCCGCACGAAAACAAGCAGCCTGCCGCCGCGCCCGCAGAATCCAAAGCCGTTGCCAAAGCCAAAACGGAAGCGCAGCGCGATGCGGAAGAAGCGCGTTATGAACAGACCAATCTGTCGCGCGACTACACATTCGATACCTTGGTGGAAGGTAAGGGCAACCGCCTTGCCGCCGCCGCCGCCCAAGCCATTGCCGAGAATCCGGGGCAGGGCTACAACCCGTTTTTCCTGTACGGCAGCACGGGTTTGGGTAAAACCCACTTGGTGCAGGCCATCGGCAACGAACTGCTGAAAAACCGCCCTGACGCCAAAGTACGCTATATGCATTCAGACGACTATATCCGCAGCTTTATGAAGGCGGTGCGCAACAATACTTATGATGTGTTCAAGCAGCAATACAAACAATACGATCTGCTGATTATCGACGACATCCAGTTCATCAAAGGCAAAGACCGTACGATGGAAGAATTCTTCTATCTGTACAACCATTTCCATAACGAGAAAAAACAGCTCATCCTCACTTGCGACGTGTTGCCTGCCAAAATCGAAGGCATGGACGACCGCCTTAAATCGCGTTTTTCATGGGGTTTGACTTTGGAACTCGAGCCGCCCGAGCTGGAAATGCGCGTGGCGATTTTGCAGAAAAAGGCAGAAGCGGCAGGCATCAGCATTGAAGACGAAGCCGCATTGTTTGTTGCCAACCTGATTCGTTCCAACGTGCGCGAACTGGAAGGCGCGTTCAACCGCGTCAGCGCCAGCAGCCGCTTCATGAACCGTCCCGTTATCGACATGGATTTGGCGCGTACGGCTTTGCAGGACATCATTGCCGAAAAACACAAAATCATTACCGCCGACACCATTATCGACGCGACTGCCAAATATTACCGCATTAAAATCAGCGATATACTCGGTAAAAAACGCACGCGTAACATTGCCCGTCCGCGTCAGGTCGCCATGAGCCTGACCAAAGAGCTAACCACCCTCAGCCTGCCGTCCATCGGCGACGCTTTCGGTGGACGCGACCACACGACCGTCATGCACGGCGTGAAAGCCGTAGCAAAACTGCGCGAAGAAGATCCCGAGTTGGCGCAAGATTACGAAAAACTCCTGATTCTGATTCAAAACTGAGTCAGAACCGGCTTTCAGACGACCCCTCTCTTAAAAGGTCGTCTGAAAACACAAATACACTTTGATTTTAACGGCGGCGAATCAACCATCTCGTCCGCCGAACCCGATTCAAAAACACCCGAAATAACCGATTCAAAAGGAATTGACCATGCTGATTTTACAAGCCGACCGCGACAGTCTGCTCAAGCCGCTGCAAGCCGTTACCGGTATCGTCGAACGCCGCCATACCCTGCCCATCCTCTCCAACGTCCTGCTCGAAAGCAAAGACGGTCAAACCAAACTCTTGGCGACCGACTTGGAAATCCAAATCAACACGGCCGGTCCGGAAAGTCAGGCAGGCGACTTCCGCATCACTACCAATGCCAAAAAATTCCAAGACATCCTGCGCGCCTTGCCCGACAGCGCCATCGTTTCGCTCGACTGGGCGGATAACCGTCTGACTCTGCGTGCAGGCAAATCACGCTTCGCCTTGCAAACCCTGCCTGCCGAAGACTTCCCGCTGATGAGCGTCGGCGAAGACATCAGCGCCGCGTTTTCCCTGTCGCAGGAGACTTTCAAAACCATGCTTTCACAAGTCCAATACAGCATGGCAGTACAAGACATCCGCTACTACCTCAACGGCTTGCTGATGCAGGTTGAGGGCAACCAACTGCGCCTCGTCGCCACCGACGGCCACCGCCTTGCCTACGCCGCCAGCCAAATCGAAGCCGAATTGCCCAAAACCGAAGTCATCCTGCCGCGCAAAACCGTTTTGGAACTCTTCAAACTGCTGAACAATCCGTCCGAACCCATCAGCGTCGAGCTGCTCAACAACCAAGTACGCTTCCAATGCAACGGCACGACCATCGTCAGCAAAGTCATCGACGGCAAATTCCCCGACTTCAACCGCGTCATCCCGCTGGACAACGACAAAATCTTCCTCGTTTCCCGTACCCAACTTTTGGGTGCGCTTGAACGAGCCGCCATCCTTGCCAACGAAAAATTCCGCGGCGCGCGCCTGTTCCTGCAACCCGGCCTCTTGAGCGTCGTGTGCAGCAACAACGAGCAGGAAGAAGCACGCGAAGAACTCGAAATCGCCTATCAAGGCGGCGAACTCGAAGTCGGCTTCAACATCGGCTATCTGATGGACGTATTGCGCAACATCCATTCCGACGATATGCAGCTTGCCTTCGGCGATGCCAACCGCTCGACCTTGTTTACCGTGCCGAACAACCCGAACTTCAAATACATCGTTATGCCGATGCGCATCTGATGCGGCGGTTGTTTTGAAATGAATAAAAAGGTCGTCTGAAAACCAAACAGGTTTCAGACGACCTTTTTATGTGGCTGAACAACAGCGAAACAATCAGCTTTCGGATATTTCCTGTTTTAAATCGACCAATCGCGTTCCCGCCAAGAAATCGTATAAAAACTGCCGGTCGGGGTTCAGCAGGGCAAAGCCCCACGGCAGGATGAGCCAGATAAGGGCGGCACCGAAGGCAGGTATGGGCGGGATGGCGAGCAGGTGGCGCAGGCCGGCGTAGGCGAGCAGGGGGATGAAGACGACGAAGATACACGACCAAATAAAGCGGATGCGCAGTTGCGACAATGGCGGCAGCGTACCGTTTCTGCCGTGCAGCCCGATTTTCCACGTCTGCATGGCGAGGGTGCGGCCGGTCTTCGTCCAGTTGGTTTTGAAGTAGAGCCACCAGCTGCCTACAAAGATAACGCAGGTAACCAAGCTGGAAAGGAGCTGGGAGACGGGGTTGAGGAAAATCGCGGCGATGCCGGCAAGGATGGCGGCGATGGCGGTCACGGCGCCAGTCAGCAGCAATTCGTACATCAGGGCGGCAAGGCGGCGTTTGACGGGGGCGGGGGGAAAGGCGGTCATGACGGTCTGCTCGGTAAAAAGGTCGTCTGAAAAACGGAATGTTTGGTTTGGGCGAAACCGCCGCATCCGTTTTCAGACGACCTTTGTGTGGGAGGAATCAGCGGTGGGGGCGTTTTTGTCCGCGCGCCTGCTGGGCTGCCATCTGGTTCATTTCCTGACGGGTCGGGCGTTTTTTGAACATGGCGTGCGCTTCATCGGCCGAACATTTTTGCGACAGGCAGACCAACGTTATCGCGTCTTTTTGGTGCTGGCCGCCGCTGTGGTACATACGGCGCAGGTTGGCTTCGTTGATGCGGCCTTTTTCGGGGTCGATGTCGAATTTTTTCAGGCGTTCGAGAAACTGGCGCTGCTGGCGGCGCGAAGTCCAGACAAAGCCGCCGGCGGCTGCGGCGACAATGATGACGGCAAGCAGGATGGCAAGCGGCCACGAATCGACGATTAAGACGATGATCAGGCTTAAAACGGCGGTGGTCAGCACGAGCAGGCCGCCGATGCGGAGTTTGGTTTGGTTGTCCATGAAGTTGTAGTTCCTTATCAAGGGTGGGAGGTCGTCTGAAAAACGGAGGCTGGTTTCGGAGAACCTGCCGCGTCGGTTTTCAGACGACCTTGAATCTCGTAATTAACGCTATTTTACAGTATTTTCGGAATTTGGTGGGAAGGTGGCGGCAGGCGGATCTTCCTGTCGCAAAGTCAAAGAAAACGGGATTGTTTGTTTGCCGTTATTTCCATCTAGACAGAAATAACGGCAAGTTGTGCTTTTATGATTTCAATTCCTTATTATCACCACGCCGCGCGTTCCCTCATATCTTCCACCGCCTCCGCCAACGCCGCCGCCAATGGCGGATCAAACGACGAGTGTCCCGCCTGAATCACGCGCAGTTCGGCTTCGGGGAGCGCCTGCGACAGTTCCCACGCGCTTTGCATGGGGGTGCATAAGTCGTAGCGTCCTTGCACGATGATGGTCGGGATATGTCGGATTTTGTCCGTGTTCGCCAAAATCGCTTTGTCGCCTTTCAGCCAGCCTTCGTTGACGAAATAATGGTTTTCCAAGCGGGCGATGGCGAGCGATTGGTACGCGTCTTCATCGACGTCTTGCGGCTCGAAGCGGATCAGGTAGCTTTCCCAGTCCGCCCAAGCCTTAGCCGCTTTCAGACGACCTGCTTCGTCTTCGCCGAACAGCATTTCGTGATACGCCGCAATCAGGCTGCCGCGTTTTTCTTCGGCGACGGGCGCGAGGAATTTCTGCCATTGCGCGGGATAAATCTGGCTGACGCCGCCTGCTTCGTCCAGCCACGCCATTTCAGACGGGCGGCACAGGAATATCCCGCGCAAGACGAGTCCGGCAACGCGTTCGGGATGGGTTTCGGCATACGCCAGCGACAAGGTGCTGCCCCACGAGCCGCCGAACACCAGCCATTTTTGGATACCCAGCATTTCGCGGATTTTTTCGATGTCGGCAACCAAGTCCCAAGTCGTGTTGTCGTCGGTGCAGGCGTAAGGCAGCGAACGGCCGCAGCCGCGCTGGTCGATGATGACGATGCGGAACACGTCGGGATTGAAAAAGCCGCGGCAGGCAGGCGATGCGCCCGCGCCCGGGCCGCCGTGCAGGAAGATGACGGGCAGTCCGTCGGGATTACCGGATTCTTCCCAGTAGATTTGATGGATGTCCGATACTTGCAGCAGGCCGCTGCGGATGGGTTCGCGGATGGGGTGCATGATGTTTCTCCTGTTGTCTGACGTTGGGATTGTACCCATCGGGCAGGCAAACGACAAACGGCAAGGGGTCGTCTGAAATCCCCTTCCGCCGCCGCGTTTCCCGACCGACCGACTATCCGCTATAATTCCCCGATACCCGCGCAACAGAAAGAATGAAATGAACAAAATCCTGATGACCGCCGCCGTGCTGCTTCTGTCCGCCTGCGGCTTCCACCTCAAAGGCATGGGCGGCACCGCACGTACGCTGCCGTATCCCGCTTGGCACATCCAAAACGCCTCCGTGATGCAGAAGGCTTTGGAAAACGCCCTGCGCCGCGCTGACGGCAAACCCGTTTCCGCCGCCGAAGCGCAAATGACCTTGAACATCAAGGGCATCGAAACCCGTCAGGACATCTACACCATCACCCGCGCCGCGTTGGTCAACGAATACCTGCTGACGCTGCGCGTCGAAGCCCAAGCCATGCGCAACGGCGAGCCTGTGGGCGAACCGATTACCGTCCTCGTCAACCGCACGATGGACTACAACGACAGCGAAGTGTTGGGCAAACAGGAAGAAAGCGAAACCATCTGGGCGGAAATGCGCGCCGACGCCGCCGACCAAATCGTCCGCCACCTGACGTTCTTGAAAGCGTATTGATGGCGGTCATGAATATCGAACAGGTCAACGCGGATATGCCGCTTTCGCCGCTGTACATCATTCACGGCGAAGAAGACCTGTTGCGCATCGAAACCCTCGATACCCTGCGCGCCGCCGCCAAAAAACAAGGCTACCTCAACCGCGAAGTCTTTACGGCGGACAACGGCGCCGACTGGGACGAACTTTTGCAAAGCGCAGGCAGCGCGGGGCTTTTTGCCGACTTGAAACTTTTGGAAATCCACATTCCGAACGGCAAGCCCGGCAAAACCGGCGGCGACGCGCTGCAAACCTTCGCCGAACGCCTGCCTGAAGACACCGTTACCCTGATTCTGCTGCCCAAGCTCGAAAAAGCCCAAACGCAGGCAAAATGGTTCACCGCGCTCGCCGCCAAAGGCACCGTACTCGAAGCCAAAGCCATTAGCGCGCAAGCCCTGCCGCAGTGGATAAAGGGTCGTCTGAACAAGGTCGGACTCAATATCGAACCCGACGCGCTCGCCCTGTTTGCCGAACGCGTCGAAGGCAACCTGCTCGCCGCCCGCCAAGAAATCGACAAACTCGCCCTGCTGCACCCGCAAAACCATACCGTTAACATCGCCGATGCCGAAGCCGCCGTCGCCAACGTCGCCCGTTTCGACGTGTTCCAACTCTCCGGCGCATGGATGAAAGGCGATGCCCTGCGCGTCGCCCGCCTTCTGGACGGACTCGAAGAAGAAGGCGAAGAGCCTGTCTTGCTGCTGTGGGCGGTTGCCGAAGACATCCGCACCCTCATCCGCCTGACCGCCGCGCTTAAACAAGGACAGAGCGTACAATCCGTCCGCAACAGCCTGCGCCTGTGGGGCGACAAACAAACCCTCGCGCCGATTGCCGTCAAACGCATTCCCGCCGTCCGCCTGATCGAAGCGCTGAAAACCTGCGCTAAAATCGACCGCATCATCAAAGGCGCGGAAGACGGCGACGCGTGGACGGAGTTCAAGCAGTTGGTAACGGGGTTGGCGGTGTGAAGGTGTATATATCCGGGTTGCTTGCGGCGAGCACATCCTGTTATTAGAGCCTGCCCGGCATGATGAAGACCGGGGAGGGGTTGAAAACCCGAAAAAAAAGAACATATTGAATGAGGCAGAAATCTTCCTGTTTCCGATAAATCGGCCATCCGCACATACACCGTCGTTTTCAGACGACCTTTCAAAGGAAAACCATGTTTCAAAACTTTGACTTGGGCACTGTCCTGCTCGCGATTCCGCCCGTCCTCCTTGCCCTGACCATACGCGAAGTCGCGCGTGGTTATACCGCCCTCCGTTGGGGCGACAGTACCGCCCAACAATACGGGCGGCTGACGCTCAACCCCCTGCCGCATATCGATCCGGTAGGTACGATCGTCGTCCCCATAATCAGCCTGCTGCTGACTCCGTTCGTTTTTGGTTGGGCGCGCCCGATGCCCATCGACCCGCGCAATTTCCGCGATCCGCGCCGCGCTTGGCGTTGGGTTTCTATTTCCGGTCCGATTGCCAATCTGATTTTGGCGTTCTTCTGGGGCTTTGTCGCCGCCTTTGCCGTTTACGCGCCCGAATCCTATCAGGAACCGTTGGTCCGAATGGCGCAATACGGCGTTATCGTGAACGCGATTTGGGTCGCTTTCAGCCTGATTCCCATCCTGCCTTGGGACGGCGGCATCTTTATCGATACTTTCCTGTCTGCCAAACAGTCCATGCAGTTTCGCAAAATCGAACCTTACGGAATGTGGATTGTCCTAATATTGATGTTCACAGGGCTGCTGGCAAAAATCATCCTGCCTATCGTTGCACTGATACAGACGGCTGTGTACCTCTTTATGACCTTGTTAATCTGAACCGTCCGCAAGACGGCGAAAAGGTCGTCTGAAACCTTAAACACACCCGCAGGGCGCATGATTGCGCCCTTTGTTTTACCTGTTTCCAAAGTAAATCCCATTGGAAACCCTGCTTAAAAATTGTACAATGGCAGCCCTTTCCATACGGCGGTTTGACCATGCGCATCGGCGGCTACATTATCGACAATCCCATTGCACTCGCCCCGATGGCGGGCATTACGGACAAACCGTTCCGCCGACTTTGCCGAGATTTTGGCGCAGGTTGGGCGGTGTGCGAAATGCTGACCAGCGACCCGACGCTTAGAAATACCAGAAAGACCCTGCGCCGCAGCGATTTTGCCGATGAGGGCGGCATCGTTGCCGTCCAGATTGCCGGCAGTGATCCGCAGCAGATGGCGGATGCCGCGCGTTACAACGTCAGCCTCGGGGCGCAGGTTATCGACATCAACATGGGCTGTCCCGCCAAAAAAGTCTGCAATGTTCAAGCCGGCAGCGCGCTGATGCAAAACGAGCCGCTGGTTGCCGCCATTCTCGAAGCCGTCGTCCGCGCGGTGGACGTTCCCGTTACCCTCAAAACCCGTTTGGGCTGGCACGACGACCACAAGAACCTGCCTGCCATCGCCCGTATCGCCGAAGATTGCGGCATTGCCGCCCTTGCCGTCCACGGACGCACACGCACGCAAATGTATAAAGGCGAAGCGGCTTATGATCTGATTGCCGAGACCAAAGGTCGTCTGAACATCCCCGTCTGGGTCAACGGCGACATCACTTCGCCGCAAAAAGCCGCCGCCGTCCTCAAACAAACCGCCGCCGACGGTATCATGATAGGGCGCGGCGCACAAGGCAGGCCGTGGCTCTTCCGCGATTTGAAACATTATGCCGAACACGGCGTTTTGCCGCCTGCCTTGAGCTTGGCAGAATGCAACGCCACCATTTTGAACCACATCCGCGCCATGCACGCGTTTTATGGCGAAGTCGCCGGCGTGCGCATCGCCCGCAAACACATAGGCTGGTACATCGACGAAATGCCCGACGGCGAGCAGACACGCCGGGACATCAACCGCTTGGACAGCGCTGCGGCACAATACGATACCCTTGCCGCCTATCTTGAGACGCTTTCAGAGAAAACCGACCGCTGGGTGTGTGATTATCGTGAAGGTTAGGGCGTTTCAGACGACCTTTTTATCTTGGGAGAAGTAAATATGAAATTAACGCCGCGTTTACAAAGCTTAGGTATTGCTGCGCTGTTGATGACAGGATACGGGTTTTATGCTTATGACTATAATTTGATAGCCTGTAAATTAATGGATCGCAATTGGAATGACGACAAGGGCAGGTGCATGAATCCCGATTGCCGTCAACATGATGCGTGTATGTTGAGTGCGTTTAAGAGTAGAGCGACATGCGAAACCATCCGCCCCGGTGACAGTTTGGACAAGGCTTGGTATGTACTGGGCGAACCTTGGTATGAGAAAAACGGGCGTTTCTTTTGGGATGATAAATATGGAGATCATGTAGCAGAAATCGAACCGGACGGAGAAAAGGTTGGCAAGATTACCTGCTTGGGGGAGTAGGTTGCGTGGACTGTAATCCGGCATGGTGAAGGCTTGATGGTTAATCTTCATTCATTCTTAAAGGCTGATGTGCCTTTCTACAACCCCCTCTTTAATATAGTGGATTAACTTTAAACCAGTACGG
>NZ_KV789601.1:0-9654 GCF_001807625.1 Neisseria sp. HMSC03D10 | reverse complement strand
GTCCTGATTTAAATTTAATCCACTATACAAAAGGCTTCAGTATGACTTTTTGGCATGGCTTTTGGATTATCACCGGCGTACATTTTTTGGCGTGCATGTCGCCCGGCCCTGATTTTGTACTCGTTTCGCAGCAGGCGTTGAGCCGGGGGCGGGCTGCCGGAATGTTGACCGCGCTGGGCATTGCGTTGGGATTCGGTATCCACATTATTTATTCCGTACTCGGCTTGGTCACGCTGGTGGCTCAGTCCGCCCCGCTTCTGACCGCGGTCAAAATCGTCGGCGGCCTGTATCTGCTGTATATCGGCTATAAAGGTTTGCGCGCGAAAGCCGCGGGCGGGACGGTCGAAATCCGTAAGGACCATTTGGCGGACGAACCGACATGGAAAACGATATGGCGCGGGGTGTTGTGCAATGTGCTGAACCCGAAGGCGGTCGTGTATATGCTGTCGCTGTTTACCGTCGTATTGTCGCCGGATACGCCGATGTGGCAGATGGGGGTTTACGGCGTATGGATGGCGCTGATGCTGTTCGTTTGGCTCGGCCTTGTCGCGCTGATGTTGTCCGCCCCTGCCGTGAGCAAACGTTTTCAGCGTTTCGGCCATTGGATAGACCGATTTTGCGGCGGGGCATTGGCGTTGCTGGGGATTAAGGTTATCAGCGGGTAGCTTGGGTCGTCGGGCCAATAGGATGATTCTTATCCGGAAATGGCGGCAATATCAGGTCGTCTGAAAACACAATTTCATCGAAATAAAAAACAATCTATTTAATTCAAACTCAACAAACGTCGTCTGAAACCTATTTCAGACGACCTGTCATCTTTAAAAACAACGAAGGAGGATATGTTATGAAACAACCCATCCCCGATATTGCGCAATGCGTTGAACAGAATTTGCAACAGTATTTCAAAGACTTGAACGGTACGGAGCCTTGCGGCGTGTACGATATGGTGTTGCACCAAGTGGAAAAGCCGATGCTTGCGTGCGTGATGGAACAATGCGGCGGCAATCAATCCAAAGCGGCGGTGATTTTGGGGTTGAACCGCAATACGCTGCGTAAGAAACTGTTGCAGCACGGTTTGCTGTAAATATCGGTCTTGTTGCAAAGGGAGAAAACTGATGAAGCAGGAGTTTCGCCATGACGGCGGTACGCGGGGGAAAACGTTGAACGTCCATTTCATCCTGCACGAGGATTTTGAAGTGCCGGGCGCGTATTGGGATTGGGCGCGGTCGCGCGGGCATCGTACGGCGTCGACTAAGGTTTATGAGTCGGAAGCGTTGCCCGAAAACGCAGACGGTATCGATTTCCTGATTGTCATGGGCGGGCCGCAGTCGCCCGATGAAGACAGGCAGGCTTTTCCGTATTACGACCCTGAAGCCGAGCTGCGCCTGATGCGTCAGGCGGTGGCGGCGGACAAGTACATTGTCGGCGTGTGCTTGGGCGCGCAGCTTTTGTCCGTCGCCTACGGCGCACGGCATGGGCGCAGCCCGCACCGCGAAATCGGCGTGTATCCGGTCGAGTTGACGCAGGAAGGTTTGAACGACCCGCATACCGCCTTGCTGGGCGCGTCTTTCCTTGCGGGACATTGGCACGGAGATATGCCCGGACTGACGGATGAGGCGGCAGTATTGGCGGCGAGCAAAGGTTGTCCGCGCCAGATTGTCCGCTTCTCTCCCAAGCATTATGCGTTTCAGGCGCATTTGGAATTCGACCGCGCCGCCGTCGGCCTCTTGATTGCCGCCGACGGGCGTGAAAACTTGGCGGCGCAAAGCAGGACGCAGGCTTATGTGCAGCATCCCGATGAAATCGAGCGTTTCGATTTTACGCAGATGAACGCGAAACTCTTTGCCTTTTTGGATTCGCTGACCGAATCGGGGCAGGGTGGGGCGTGATGTCCCGCCTTTCATCAGTGCATCCTTTTATCCGACGACTTGAGCCATGATTTACCAAATACTCTCCTTATTGATTTGGGGCAGCTCGTTTATCGCCGCCAAATATACTTACGAGATGCTTGATGCCGCGCTGATGGTCGAGGCGCGGCTGTTGATTGCCGCGTTGATGGTGCTGCCTTCCTGTTACCGCCATTTCGGCAAGATTCCGCGCCGCGAGTGGAAGCCTTTGTTGTGTATCGCCTTTATCAACTACGTCGTGGTGTTGCTGCTTCAGTTTATCGGTTTGAAATACACGTCCGCCGCCAGCGCGATTACCATGGTCGGGCTGGAACCCTTGCTGGTAGTGTTTGTCGGTCATTTCGTTTTTAACGATAAAGCCAAGATTTACCACTGGATTTGCGGGGCGGTGGCGTTTGTCGGCATCGGGATGATGGTGCTGGGCGGTGCGGAAGAGGGCGGCGCGGTCGATTGGTTCGGCTGTTTGCTGATTCTGCTTGCCGGATTCGGTTTCGCCGGCGTGATACGGCCGAGCCAGCAGATGATTGCCCGCATCGGTGCGCCCGCATTTACTTCTGCTTCCATGGCTGCGGCGGCGGTGTTGTGCCTGCCGTTTTCGCTGGTGTTGGCTCAGAGCTATGAAGTCCACTGGTCGTGGGGCGGCGTGCTGTCGGTTTTGTATTTGGGGGTGGGATGCAGTTGGCTTGCCTATCTCTTATGGAACAAGGGCATGAACAAAGTTCCTGCCAATGTCTCCGGCCTCTTGATTTCGCTCGAACCCGTCGTCGGCGTCATCATGGCGGTATGGATTCTGGGCGAACATTTGTCCGCCGTGTCCGCTTTGGGCGTGTTCATCGTCATCGCCGCGACGTTTGTCGCAGGATGGCTGTCGAACAGAGGAAAGAATGCGTAAGGGGTCGTCTGAAAACGTGTGAATCGGGTTTTCAGACGACCTGAGAAGGTACGCGAGTATCTTGTTTTAATGTGGTTTTAAAAATATCAGGAAATTTTCGATGAAATATATGATTGCCCTGTTGCTTGCCGCTAGCCCCGTTTTGGCATCGGCTGCGCCCAATAACGACAAAGCTGCCGTCCAAGCAGCTATTGCCCAGTATTACAACCGACCGCTTGCGGCGCACAACTGTCAGCTTACTGAGCCGCCGAAAGACAGTGAGACAGCATCTGACAATATTATGTATTGTATGAAACCCGTTGCCGACCATAGCGTAACGCGCAACGGTAAAGCCACGCGCTATGTGTTGTACACGGGTTTTGCCTATGATATGAAGTACAAATTAAAACAGAACGCGCATGCCTCTTCGGGCTTGGCAGAATTGTTTGTTTTGGAAAAAACAGACGGCAAGTGGACAATCAAACAACATGGAAGCGATGAACTCGGCGCATGGGGGGATGTGCCGGAGAATAAGGATTGGCAGTTTGTTCAGATGGGCGAGCAAAACTGGGGCTACGCCGTCGAATCAGGCTATACGGGTCAAGGCGAAACGACAATTGGAAAAAACTTTCTGTTTACCGATAATAGCAACCGTATCCGCCGCAGCTTCATTGTGAATGGTAAAGATAATGGCGCATATTATGGCAATTGCGATGTATACAAAGGGCGGGAAAAACGCGATTGTGAAGACCGCTATACCAGCATCGATGCGAAAATTACCTTGGACAAAAGCCGTCCTTCAGTCTCAGGCGTTTGGGCATTAAGCGCAACGGTGCAGGGGGTGGATGGTAAAAAACGTTATAAAAATCAGAAATATGTGATTCCTTACAACGGCAAGACACACGTTGCGCCGAAAAGCTATCCGCTCAATGTTAATTGAGACCGTTTGATTTTTTAACGAAACCGCCGAACCCTGTCTCAAAAACAAAATCCCCATGAAACATACGCACAAACTTTGGATAGCCCTCATCCTCGCCGGCATCGTCGGCGGCATGGTCGGCATTGCCTTGACGGAGCTTATGCACTTTATCCAGCACACGGCTTACGGTTACGGCACGGGCGGCGGGCATGTTTCCTTTCGGGAAGGTGTGGTTCAAACGTCGTCTGAACGCCGCGTCCTCGTATTGATTTTGTGCGGCGTCGCGGTAGGGTTCGGCTGGTGGTCGCTCAAACGTTTCGGCAGGCCGCAAATCGAAATCAAGGCAGCCTTGAAGCAGCCCTTGCAGGGGCTGCCGTTTTTCACCACCGTTTCCCATGCGCTGCTGCAAATCATTACCGTCGGACTCGGTTCCCCGCTCGGACGCGAAGTTGCCCCGCGTGAAATGACCGCCGCGTTTGCATCCGTCGGCGGCAGGCGTTTGGGTTTGGACGAAGACGACACGCGCCTGCTGCTCGCCTGCGCGTCGGGTGCAGGTTTGGCGGCGGTCTATAACGTCCCGCTCGCCTCCACACTTTTCATCCTCGAAGCCATGTTGGGCATTTGGACGCAACAGGCAGTAGCCGCCGCATTGCTGACTTCCGTCACCGCCACCGCCGTCGCCCGCATCGGCTTGGGCGACGTGCAGCAATACCATCCCGCCCATCTCGATGTGAACATCCCGCTGCTGTGGTTTGCCGCCGCCATCGGCCCCGTTTTGGGCGCAACGGCGGTATGGTTTCAGCGCAGTGCCAAAAAATTTCCCTTCCTCAAGCGCAACGACCCGAAAATCATTCCTTTGGCGATTGCCTTGTTTGCCCTTATCGGCATCGTTTCCGTTTGGTTTCCCGAAATACTGGGCAACGGCAAGGCGGGCAACCAGCTTACGTTCGGCGGCATGACCGACTGGCGGTACAGCTTGGAAATGACAGCCGTCAAATGGTTCGTCGTCCTGCTCGCACTCGCCGCAGGCGCATACGGCGGGCTGATTACCCCGTCCATGATGCTCGGCAGCACCATCGCCTTCGCCGCCGCAGCCGCGTGGAACACCTTCTTCCCCGCCATGTCGTCTGAAAGTGCCGCCGTCATCGGTGCGGCGGCCTTTCTCGGCGTTTCACTCAAAATGCCCCTGACCGCCATAGTCTTCATCCTCGAACTCACCTACGCCCCCGCCGCCCTGCTGATGCCTTTGTGCATCACGATGGCGGGCGCAGTGGCAACGGCAAGGAAAATGGGGTTTGAATAAGCAGGGCGGGGAAAAGTAGTTGTTTAAAAAGGAATTAACTTTAAATCAGGACAAGGCGACGAAGCCGCAGACAGTACAGACAGTACGGCCAAGGCGAGGCAACGCCGTACTGGTTTAAAGTTAATCCACTATAAATGGCGGTAGCTGGCGGGGTGCCATATCGAGAGCAAGGTGAATCGGCTGTAAACGATGGCGGGATCGGAATTGAGAATGTCGCAGCAGAAAAAAAGGTCGTCTGAAAACTTGTTTTCAGACGACCTTTGCTTTGGGGATTATTTACCCGGCTGGGCTTCATAGTGGGGCGAATAAGGGCCGTACATGATGCCGTTCGTCGCGGACGCCGAAAGCAGGCGCGTGCCTGCAACTTGGGCAATATCGAATCCTTTGTCACCGACGGAGCTTGCAATCTGTTGGACGATTGCGCTCAACATTGCGCCGAGCAGGCCTTGTCCGGCAGTATTGTTGTTCTCGGTGCTGGAAGCCGTTGCAGAACCGTGCCACAACTCTTTTCCGGTTTTCGCGTCAACCAGTTTGGCTTCCGCCGTAACCCGGGTATCGCTTTGGATGAGTTGGTAGCTGGTGCCGTATTGGTTGATTTTTATATAGAGTACGGCATCCGCGCCGAAAATCCGATTGAGTTTTTCAAGGCTGACTTGATGGATGTCGTGCGCATTGTCCAGACCGTTTTGCTTGAAGGTTTCGGCCACTGCGGCAACCGGGAACACGTAATAGCCTGATTCCGCCAACGGTTGCGTGGAAGAAGCGAGCATCCCCGCACTTGCCTTAACTTCCGGCGATTCGTTTAAGGGGGGCAATACCAAAATGGAGCGGGGTTTGCTTTCCCTGAATGCGGAATAGTCGAAAGGCTGCGGCGCGGTAGCGGAACAGGCTGACAGTATGACGGCGGTTGCAGAGGCAAAAAGGGCGGTTTTCAGGCTGCTCATTTTCGGGCTCCTTTATTTTTCAACAGGAAGTCCATGAAGGCGGAAGATTCGGGGAACAGGCGTTTTTCGGTTTCGAAGTGTTCCGCTGCCGACTGATCCTGCCCCGCTTCGCTCAACAGCATTCCCAAATGGGCGTGTGTGCCGGGTGCTTCTTTTTTATTTTCGCTCCGGGTTTTCTGGAAATATTTTTCCATTGCGTCGATTTGTTCGCCTAGGGGTTTGCCGTCGCTTTTGAGGCGTTCGTAAACATCGGCATTGTTGTTTCCCCAATAATAAAGGGTCTGCTGAGGGTTGCCGCATGCGGCAAGCAGCAGGCAGAATGCGCCCAGGCAGCCTGTTTTGATGAGTTTGTCCATTTCAGACGACCTTTCAGCGGGCAGGCGTCCAAGCACCGCTTTCGATGCCGGCAACCAAATTATTGACTGCTTCGCGGATGGCCAGGTCCAATACTTTGCCGTTCAGCGTCGCATCGTAGCCCGCAGTGCCGCCAAAGCCGACGACTTCGCGGTTGGACAATGAAAATTCCCCTGCGCCCTGCGCTGAATAAACCACTTCGGAAGTGCGTACATCCACGACGTTCAACGCTACTTTGGCATAGGCGACTTGGGATTTGCCGCGTCCTAAAATCCCGAAAAGCTGATGGTCGCCGACATCCTTGCGGCCAAACTCGGTTACATCGCCGGTAATCACATAATCCGCACCTTTAAGGGCTTGTGTTTTGCCGCCGATGCCTGCTTCCTGCTTCAGCGCGCTCAATTGTGTACGGTTGAGTACGTTGAAACGGTTAGTCTGTTGCAGGTGGGTCAGTAAAATGGTTTTCGCCTGACTGCCCAAACGGTCTTCACCGTCGGAAAATACGCCGCGCTGGTAAGTGGAGCGGTTGTCGAAGCTACCGATGGAAATAGGCGCGTGCGCACCGTGATAAGGGGTATTGTAGCTGCTGACTTTGACGGCTTCGATGGTTTTGGAAGACTCGGTCGCACAGCCGGCTGCCAAGGCCGCGGTTGCGAAAATGCAGAGGAATTTTCTGTACATATTTGATTACTCCTGGGTAACTCGGAATTTGGACTTTGTAGGGTAGATTATGCAATCCGACCGATTTTGCATTCTATGGCTGTTTGTTAATGTATGCAAGATTTAACTGTATGAAATTTTGAAACTATTTAAAAATGTTAAGTAGTTGGATATGCGAAAGTCGTCTGAAAACTTATGAACACGGTTTTCAGACGACCTTTTTTATCGAAAAATTGTCAACAATTTTTCCAGAAAACTGCTGCTAAAAAGCCGAAACTAGGGGATAATACCGCCCCTGAAAGTGTTTGTTTCCAGTTATAAATCTCTGTTTAAAAGGAATCCCCATGCCTTCCATCAAACGCGCCCTTATCAGCCTGTCCGACAAGACAGGCGCAGTCGAATTTGCCCAAACCCTGCACAAACTCGGTGTCGAAATCCTCTCTACCGGCGGCACGGCGAAGCTGCTTGCCGATGCGGGCGTTCCCGTGATTGAAGTCGCCGACTATACCGGTTTCCCCGAAATGCTCGACGGCCGCGTGAAAACGCTGCATCCGAAAATCCACGGCGGTATTTTGGGGCGGCGCGATTTGGGCGAACACGTCGCCAAGATGGAAGAGCACGGCATCGGCAACATCGACCTCGTTTGCGTCAACCTTTACCCCTTCGCCGCCACCATCGCCAAACCAAACTGCACGTTGGAAGACGCGATTGAAAACATCGACATCGGCGGCCCGACCATGGTGCGCTCCGCCGCGAAAAACTGGAAACACGTCGCCATCGTTACCGACACCACCGACTTCCCCGCCATCGCCGCCGAAATGGAAGCCAATGGCGGCGCGTTGAGCGACAAAACCCGTTTCAACCTGTCGCGCAAAGCGTTCAGCCACACCGCCCAATACGACGGCATGATTTCCAACTATTTAACCTCGCTTTCAGACGACGTCTTGAGCGGCACGCCCGAAATCGGCGAGTTCCCAAGCCAGTTCAACCAAAGCTGGATTAAAGTGCAAGACATGCGCTACGGCGAAAACCCGCACCAACGCGCCGCGTTCTACCGCGATGTGTATCCTGCTGCAGGCAGCCTCGCCGCCTACAAACAGCTCCAAGGCAAAGAATTGTCGTACAACAACATCGCCGATGCCGATGCCGCTTGGGAAGCCGTCAAATCCTTCGACGCGCCCGCCTGCGTGATTGTGAAACACGCCAATCCGTGCGGCGTCGCCGTTGCAGCCGATACCTTGACCGCCTACAAACTCGCCTACGCCACCGACACCACCAGCGCGTTCGGCGGCATCATCGCCTTCAACCGCGAAGTGGACAGCGAAACCGTGAAACAGATTACCGATAACCAATTTATGGAAGTCCTCATGGCGCCAAAGTTCACCGCTGAAGCCCTCGAAATCGCCGCCGCCAAGAAAAACGTGCGCGTGTTGGAAGTGCCACTTGAGGCAGGTGCGAACCGATTCGAACTCAAACGCGTCGGCGGCGGACTATTGGTACAAACGCCCGACATCCACCGCCTCAACCGTGCCGATTTGAAAGTCGTCTCCAAACGCCAACCGACCGAGCAGGAATGGAACGATTTGCTATTCGTCTGGAACGTTGCCAAATACGTTAAATCCAACGCCATCGTCTTCGGCAAAGGCGGTCAAACCTACGGCATCGGCGCAGGCCAAATGAGCCGCGTGGACAGCACCCGCATCGCCGCCCGCAAAGCGCAGGACGCAGGCCTGGACTTAAACGGCGCATGCGCCGCATCCGATGCCTTCTTCCCCTTCCGCGACGGCGTGGACGTCATCGCCGAACAAGGCATCAAAGCCATCATCCACCCCGCAGGTTCGATGCGCGATCAGGAAGTTTTTGATGCGGCGGACGAACACGATATTGCGATGGTGGTAACGGGCGTTCGCCATTTTAGGCATTGATTCAAGTTTGATTGAAGTAAAGGTCGTCTGAAAATGTTTAACCGTTTTCAGACGACCTGTTTTTGTATTTTGATATTAGGAACACGACATGAACGAAGCAATTTTCTATCCTGCTACGCCTGAACAAAAAGCAGATTTGTGGGCGTTGTTTAAATGGTTGGAAGTGACGGAAGAAGATTTGGCTGTTTTGCAGCGGGGCGAATGGGTTTATCAGATTCAAGAAAGCCTTTGGGCTACGTTACGGAAGAGGGGTTGGCCTTCCGGGGAGAATGACGATGGTTCCGGTGCGGAGCTGGAGCAGGTTAAGAATTTTTATATCCATGTAGATGAAAATGAAGAGTCAATGGAGGACTTGGGGTACGGGGAAGAGTGGGCGGATATCTTCTGCGTCTTACGCAGATATGGCGCAACATGGTATTCAGATTGGAAATTTGAACCGGAAGAGATGGAAGCGATTGTCCGGAATCTATTAGGTTGGGAAGAATGGGAATGGGAGTATCCCGAAGAGACTTATAGTGAAGAACTGTTTCCTTATGTACAAGCGGCATTGGAGAGGGATGGTTTGGTGTTGTGTGACGTACCGACCGGTGATGATGGTTACCTGTTTGCGATTTTTTGGCTGGATGATATCGAAGCAGTACAGGCAACGGCACAACGCTTGGATTTGGAAGTGGAGATTTGTTGATTTGTCCCGTTCGCGATGAGCGGGGGCGATAATATAGTGGATTAACTTTAAACCAGTACAGCAAGGCGAGGCAACGCCGTACTGGT